>NZ_JBCOSQ010000031.1:9100-54849 GCF_040920905.1 Butyricimonas sp. RTP31003st1_G1_RTP31003_210430
CTCTTTGGATCAGGCTTTGGAAGTTGCTAAGAAAGAAGGTAAACTCGTGTTTGTTGATTTCTATGCGGACTGGTGTGGACCATGTAAACAATTAGCAAAAGAAGTATTTTCGAAAGATGAGGTCGGCGTGTACTATAATGAAAAATTCATTAGTGTTAAAGTGAATACGGAAGACGCTACCAATAAAACTTATGTTCGAAAATACAAAGTAAGTTCATTGCCAACATTGGTATTTATGCAAGCTGATGGAAAATTAATTTCCTCTGTTTCAGGTACAATGGGAGTGGACGATTTTATTGTAGCCGGTAGAGTTGCTGCGGGTGAAGAGATGAGTTTTGAAGCGTTGTATAGTAAATATAAATCTAATTCAAAAGATTTGAATTTATTACAACAGTTGTTGGAGAGAGCCCCGGGATTTGTCGGGATACAGGAGAAAGCCGTGGATAAGCAAAAGTGGATAACTAGAGTGGAGGATTTGTACAAGAAGTACATTGATAAGAAGCCTATAGAAGAAATGGTCAATAAGGATGACTTTAGAATTATTCGTACTTTTCACAAAATAGACGGGCAGGAAGATCCTTTTTTGGAAAAGATGATCGATCATCTGGCAGAATATAAGGAGAAAGTAGGCAATGCTCCGGCTGGTTATTTGTTGGAATACAATAATAAAATAATGTCACGTTTGGCTCGGGCGGGGAAAATGGAATATAAAAAATACTTGGATCGCGTGAATGGTGATCTGAAGTTGGCTTATGATTTGATGCCTGAGCGTGCTGTAAGTCCTTACGATCGAATCAGATATATGTATGAGGGAGAATATTTGATTTATTATAAGAAAGATGTTAAAGCCTATATGGATCTACAAGAGGAATATATTCATGCATTAGGAAAAGAAGCTAATGACGTGGATTATGGTAGTGCCGTACAGACTTTGTATGAAGCTACTGGAGGTAAGATTTCGAATGAATGGCATGAGAAGGCTTCCCAATGGATTGTTGAAGCGTTGAAGACTCCTAATGTTCCGTTGATGAATAAACTAAATTTGATAGTCTTGCTTGGAGATGCTTCGCGGGAGTTAGGGAAATATGATGAGGCGAAAAAGTGTTATAATCAAGCTTTTATGGAGTCTATGCAATTGGAACATCAAATGACTCAAAGGGGTATTCAGATGTCTTTGAAGAGAAAATTGGCGAAGTTGGATTTGTTGAAAAAATAATAAATAGTTCGTACAAGGTCGTGTTTAAATTTTATACATTTGTATAATACACACAAAAAACAAAACACACAATGAAAAGTACACTAATTATGGCTGTTTTTATGGCATTCGTTTTTATAGGATGCCAGCCGAAGGTTCAGGATTTAAACGTGAAGAATGAAAAGGTTACGGCGAATTCTGAGAATTGGGACATTACGGTAAATCGTTCTATGTTCTCGTCTGCTGATGCGAACGTGAATAAAAGTTGCGAGGTATTGAACAAGAAGATTGAGAAGTTCGTGAATGATTTGCAGGATAGCTTGAAGACTGATGCGAATGAATTTTTCCAAGCATGGCAGGGATCGGGAGAAGAACGTCCTGCATGGATATACGAGTTGCAGGTGGGGGATAGCGTGTTTATTGCAAACGACCAATACGTGAGTGTGCGCTTGATTGTTTACACTTTCACGGGCGGTGCGCATGGAATAACGAATTTCTATACCTTCAATTATGACGTGCAGAATCAGAAATTCTTGACGAATCAGGAGATTCTGAATTATACTAACGAGACTCAGATTAATACCCAGTTGAAAGCGAATTTCAAGAATCCGGAAGGTTGTTTCACGACAGATCCCACGTTGAAAGATGTGACGGCCGTTAACTTTAACAAAACCTCGGTTTGTTTCACTTATGGGCAATATGTTCTGGGTGCTTATGCTTGTGGGGTGGCTGAAGTTGCTGTTCCTCGGACGGCATTGAAAAACGATTTGTTGATTAAATAAAGTGATATTGCTTTATAAAAATTGGCCGGAAAGCTTTCCGGCCAATTTTGTTTTGTTCATTTTAGTAAGGCAGCACTTTCAACCAGCCGGATAAATTCTTTTCGATACCCTTCCGGATCATAGCTTGTGGCTTGTTTGGCGAGGTCGATAACGTTATCGAATGTTAAGTTGTTCTTATAATCTGAATTTTGTAATAACATCCCGAATCCGGCAACAGCTGCAGAGAAACGGAAATTCTCGGAACTCTTTTTTATAGGTGTATCTTTGTCGATAACGGCTACTTCCATTTTAGAACTTTTGTGCGAGTTCGGTTGTTTATAGCGAAGTTTTACGGTTAATAATTCCGGACAATCCGTTAGGGTTTGCTTTTCATCTTTTCCTGTTTTCTGGTATTTCAGCGGGTCAATGGTGGGAGCAAAATTACTTTTAACTCCGACCGGGATGATTTCGTACAAGGCAGTAACGCTATGTCCGGCTCCCATTTCTCCGGCATCTTTCGTGTCATCGTTGAAGTCTTTCGCTTCCAGCAGGCGGCTTTCGTAACCGATCAGGCGATAAGCTTGAACTTTAGCCGGATTGAATTCCACTTGAATTTTCACGTCTTTGGCAACCGTGAAAAGAGTTCCTCCGAATTCGTTTACTAATACTTTTTTCGCTTCCGTCAGGTTGTCAATATAAGCATGATTCCCGTTTCCTTTCTCCGCGAGAACCTGCATCCGGTTGTCTTTATAATTTCCCATTCCGAAACCTAAAACCGTCAGGTATATACCGGTAGCCCGTTTTGTTTCAATCATCTTTTCTAATTCTTTGGGTGAAGAAATGCCGATGTTAAAATCTCCGTCAGTGGCTAGGATAATGCGATTATTTCCCCCTTTAATGAAATTGTTTTCGGCAACCCGGTAGGCTCTTTGGATTCCATCCCCACCGGCAGTACCGCCACTGGCATATAATCCATCGATGGCAGCCAGAATTTTGGCTTTATTACTTCCCGGGGTAGAGGTAAGTACTTCTTTTGTTTGGTTCGCGTAAGTAACAATCGCTACTCGATCTTGTGGACGAAGTTGTTTCACGAGTAATTTCAAAGATGATTTCAACAGCGGGAGTTTGTTGGAGAAATCCATGGAACCGGATACGTCAATCAAGAATACAAGATTCGAGGCCGGAAGGTTTTCCGTGGCAATTTCTTTTGCCTTGATCCCGATATGTACCAGTTTGTGCTGCGTGTTCCATGGGGCGTAGGAAACCTCGGTGGTGATACTTACCGGGTCATTTCCTCGTGGGGCGGGGTAATCATAAGCGAAATAATTCAGGAACTCTTCCGTGCGTATGGCATCGACTGGAGGAAGTGTTCCTTGATTAATAAAACGTCGTACATTAGAATAAGCTGCGTTGTCCACATCGATCGAGAACGTGGAAAGAGGTTCATCCAATGCCAACAGGAAGCGATTGGCGGCGAATTCGTTATACTCTTCCGTGTTTTGCTCGGAAGCTAACGTTACGGGCATTCCGGAACGGAGTTTAAGCACGGCATTTGCACGATGTGTGTCACTGTATCCGGTAATAATGGTTTCGCCTACGATTGCCGTTTCGTCATCTGTATTCAGATAAACGTTTAATTTTGTCTCCTTTACCGGGATATAGAGAATTTCTAACCCGATAAAACTGAAACGTAAAGTATCTCCTATATTTGCTTGTATCGTGTAGTTGCCCTGAGAATTGGTGACTACGCCAATATTTGTGTTTTTAATGAGGACGGTTACCCCGGGTAATACTGAACTATCTGCGGCAAGCATCACCTTACCACTCACTTGAATCTTTTGGGCTGAAACGACATTGGAGAATCCAATGAATATAACTAATCCCCATGCTAATTTCTTTAAAACGCTATTTGTTTTCATAAGCTGTTATTTTTAAATTAATTTTATCCTAAGATGACAGACGAAAAGAAATTCCATAAATCTTTAGAGAGAATTTTTTTAATTCTTATATTTGTAAAAATCAATGTATAAATAGTGAAGCGGGGTCAAGAAAATATAACGGATGAGGAACTGCTGAAACGATATTGTGAAAGCGGTGACTTGGCGTATTTCGTGGAGGCTTATAAAAGATACATGCCCTTGGTATACGGGGTAGCCTTAAAGTATCTAAAGCGACCGGAAGATGCGCAGGATGCCGTTATGCAACTATTCGAAGAATTGATTGTGAAGGTAAAAGAGACGGAAATACAATCCTTCAAAGCTTGGCTATATACTTGTATTCGCAATAACTGCTTGATGGAAATTCGGAAACGGAGTAAAAATTTGTCCGTTTCTTTAGACGATTCTTTTATGGAATTTTGCGATGATTTTCATCTTACTGTTGTAAACGAGAGGGAGAATCGAGAGAAATCGTTACGGGAATGTATCGAGGGATTACCTGAAAGACAACGTGTCAGCGTGAAATATTTCTTCCTGAATGAACTTTCGTACAAGGAAGTGGAAGAACGCACGGGTTTTTCTTCGAAAATGGTAAAGAGTTTTATCCAGAATGGGAAACGGAACTTGAAATTGTGTTTGGAACGTAAAGGAATAACATCAAATGAAACGGATTGACGACATAAAAGAATACCTGCATGGCAACCGGAAAGGTAAGGCTGCTAACCGTATGGAGCGGGAGGCTTTGTCCGATCCGTTCTTGTTCGAGGCATTGGAGGGGTTGACTTCGACTCCCGGTGATCCTCTTGATGGCCTGATTCGTCTGGAACGTCAGTTGAATGAGCGCTCCCGTTCATCTCGTAAACAAAAACGGACATGGATGTATATTGCGGCCTCGTTTGCTATTTTGCTAGCTTGCGGGACATGGTGGTTTACCCGGCAAGAGAAAACTTTTGATGTACCCGTGATGGCAGTTGCTCAATTATCTGATTCTGTGAAAACCAAAGAGAGAGCGATACTGACACTTGAAAGTGGAAGCACAATAGATTTGTTTGATAAAACGGATTCTTTGACAGTGCCTCCGAGCGATAAAAAACAGTTGTTACGCTCGGATAACAGGGCGGTAAGAAAAAAGGATTCTGTACGGGAGATGGTGATGGAGGAACTTGCTGATCAGGAAATTTCTTTGGCAAGTGTTCAGATGGAAGATACTTCCTGGCTGGCAACCCGGAAAATGAAAGTAAACGATAATCACGTGTCGGGTATAATAACGGATGGAAAGGGTAATCCTTTAGCGGGAGTGACTGTACTCCTTTCCGGCTCGACGATGGGGGTAGTCTCGGATGCCAACGGCCACTTTAGTTTGGATCTTCCTACACCAGAGGGGTTACTTACCTTTTCTTTTGTCGGGATGAAATCTCAGCATATTTTGGTTAAGGCGGGAGACAAATTGCAAGTGAAGATGGAAGAAGACGCAGAAGAAATGAATGAGGTTGTTGTTACCGGTTATGGTGTTGCAAAAAAGAAAGAGGTGGAAATGTCCAATATAAAGATAAGGGGAGTTTCTGCTATAACCAGTCTACAAGATGTTGTACTTGATACGTTGGTATCTAAAGATGATATTCTCCATTTCAATCAATATATGGAAAAAGCTTTACGCTATCCGAAAGCAGACTTGGATTCGAATAAAATGGGGTCTGTAATACTTTCGTTCGAGTTAAACAAGAAGAAAGTTCCCAGCCGAATCCGCATAGAGGATGGTTTCTCGAAGGAGAGTAATAAAGAGGTTATTCGATTGTTGGCCGAGGGGCCTAAATGGGAGAACACGCCATCCGGTAAGCGAATACAAGCCAGTATTCATTTCACGATTGGACAGAATGGCGAATCCCATAAAGCCATCTTAGTGGTGTTACCTTCCGGGAGGAAACCTTAGAATAGAAGATGAACGTCTTCCTCTATCTTGCGAATGGCGGGATAAGCCCCGAAATGTAAATTCTTTTTCAATTGATCGTCAATACTGTTCCGGTAGCCGAAAAGGTTGACATGAGGCGGTTGTTGTGAACCGGAATACGAATCTTTCGCGATCCTCAGTACCTTTTTACAAACTTCCCGGTTTAGCATATAAACCATATCATAAATATTATGCCCCCGGATAAAGAGATACGTGGTGTCCGGGGTTAGCCCCATCTTTTGGTATTTTTCCTCCAGAATCGAAAGGTTCGCTTTTGGGTAATTCTTCCGGAGTTGGGCAAGTTTTTGTTCGATCCGTCCTTTCAATTTGTTTAACTCGTGGCGTCCGTTCTGGCGGATGTCCGGTCGACGTTGCCATTGAAACGAAATCAGTTCGTTGAAATCGGCGATCGAGAATCGTTTGGGATCTGCCACTAGGAAATATAGATGCCACAGGAATAATTTGTACACGATATTCGAATACTCTTTCAGAAATTGGTGAAAATCGAACACGTTGTTAGGTAGGGTCGTGATCCGGTAGCATAACTCGTTCAACCCCTTGTCATAGCAATGATGGTTCTCGAAAGAGTAGGTATAGGTCTGGAAAATGTAATGTTTTACATCAATCCCTTGTTCTTGCAACAAATAGCGATAGTCACTGTCTATGCAGATAAAAAACTTCGGATTCAAATATTTGACATATTTCAGGCATTGCGTCACGCCTCTGGTTTCATGGCCCCGTTCGTTCCGGGAACCCGCGATAAAATGAAACCGGTCATTCGGGCGGAAATGTTTGAAAATATTGCTCCAGAAAATAATATCGTCTTTATCTTCCACGTGAATAGCTGCCCTACAACGCAAGAGCTGGGCGTCCATCATAAAACGTTTAGCTGCGTGATAATAATATTTTTCTTTAGATACGGGAGGAGAAAACATAACAATTGAGAATTGAAAATGTAAAAAGACCATCAATCTACGATTAAAAAAGCTGGATTGGAATCTAAAATCATAAATTTAAAATTGATCAGGTTAGTGAATCAATAGGTCTTCGATGAATACTAACTTGTCTCCCCAGCCATCACCGAACAGGCTCGGGGAGTGGGTAGAGGTAATGATTTGGCAATGCGGGTTTAGTTTTTGGATTTCTTCAAAAAGGCGGTATTGCCACTCGATATGTAACGAGATTTCCGGTTCATCCATAAGCAGGATGTAAGGTTGCTCGTCCATCAGGAACACGCGGAGTAGAATAATTAATAATTGTTTCTCCCCCGACGATAGCTTGTAAAGATGGATAATTTCATTGCCATCCCGGAAGACCAGTTGATTCGTCATCGGGTCAATCTCGATGGTCTTCCCTGTTCCGGCAAACAGGTGGTTCACCGTGTCGTAAAATTTGCGAATCCTGCGATTGATCTTTTCCGCCTGATCCGGGAAATTCGTGGCCCGAAGGCGGTAATCAGAAAACGAATTGTTATTCTCGCCCACGCTGTACACGATTTCTTTTAACTCGCTGAGCAGGGGACTGTCTTCTTTACCCATTTTTCGACGATCACGGATAGGTACGTCAAATGTACTTATCTTTAAATAGTTCACCCCGGCTAACTTTTGTCTTATAGATGCTAGGGTACTATCTTTCCGGAAACTGATCAAGATGTCATCAATAGTGACCTCTGCCTCGATGTTGTACAATTTCAAGCGTTTAATATCCGCCGAAAGCAAGGCGTCAATAATATTGAAGAATGTGGTTTTCCCGCTTCCGTTGATACCTGTCAGGATATTCACGTCGGGATTGAGATTCTCCCACCGGAAATTATATTTTCCCCATATATTGCGGATCTCTATTTTCTGAATCTTGTTCGGTTTCATGCTACTGCTACTTGATAAAGTTTATCCAAATCGTTATCAACAAAGGTAATAAAATTTATACTTTTGTGTCGGTTTTAAGAATCATTTCATGAATTAATATAAAAGAGTATGCAAGGACTTTACGCGATATTATTACTGATTGTTTCGAACGTGTTCATGACTTTTGCCTGGTACGGCCATCTGAAATTGCAGGAAATGAAATGGATAGATAACTGGCCTCTCTTCGGGGTAATCCTGTTTTCGTGGTGTATTGCCTTGTTTGAATATTGTGCCCAAGTTCCGGCTAACCGCTTGGGATTCATTGGGAACGGGGGACCTTTTTCCATGATGCAGTTGAAAGTGGTTCAGGAAGTAATCACGCTGACCATTTTTATTATCTTCTCCATGCTTTTCTTCAAAGGCGTGACTTTCCAATGGAATCACTTGGCTGCTTGTGTTTGTTTGGTACTGGCAGTTTACTTTGTATTCATGAAATAGTAAATTTGTAAAAATAATCTTTTGGGATATTGGGAATACACGGCGTGTTCCCTGTATCTCCCGTAGCTGAAAATATTGTCAGAAATAAATAGTAAGGTTAGGCGGGAAACGATAAAAAATGTCGGTGATTTATGTAACTTGCGGTAACTGCTTAACGTTATTTATTAAAAAAAAGTTGGTGTTATGTTTTCAGTGGAATTCCGCTATCGGGCGAGAAAGATTTATAAGTCTGTAAAACAGATTGTTGAACTGGTGAGTAATGTGCTATTATTCCTAGCCTCTTTTCTTGCGCTTGTTCTAGTCATTTATCGTTTCGGCTTTGATATGCCGGCTGATTATTCTCATGAGATATACTACACCTATCGAGCGATAGTTCGTCTTTTCGTAGTTCTTGGCTTGTTACGGTTCCTGTTTAATTTCAAGTTGCTGCGGGCGGAAAAAGGATTTTGGATAGAAGTGTTGGTGTTACTTTTCCTGTTTGCCTTGACCTTGTTCTCCAAACATTTTGACCGACCGGATTTCGAGGCAACCAATCCCTTCCTTTTCAAAGTCGAACGGATTCTGACGTATGGTGTCGTCTTGCTATTGAGTATCATACAACTCTCGAAACAGATATTTGTTGTTTTGCGAAGTCGGGTAAAAGCGGAAGTTCTTTTTGCCGCAAGTTTTTTATTTATTATCTTATTCGGGGCTGTCTTATTAGGTTTGCCTAATGCCACGTACGAGGGAATCAGTTTCACAGACGCTTTGTTTACCTCGACAAGTGCCGTGTGTGTGACCGGGTTGACGGTCGTTGACACCGGTACCACTTTCACGTTGACCGGGCAGGTCGTGCTGCTCATGCTGATTCAGGTCGGGGGAATCGGGGTGATGACCTTTACCAGCTTTTTTGCCATGTCATTTTTGAGTGGGACCTCCTTTCACGATCAGTTCATGATGAAAAACCTGTTGAACGAGGCATCTTTGAGCGATATTTTCCGGACGGTCGTGTATATCATTCTGACCACGTTTATCATCGAGGGAATTGGTGTTTATCTCGTCTACATGCAAGTGCAGGATGTTGCGAGAATTGACAATAAACTCTTTTTCGCCTTGTTTCATGGTGTTTCGGCTTTCTGTAATGCCGGGTTCTCCACGTTGCCGGGCAATCTCTATGATCCTTTGATCAGGCATTTGTATGGCTTGCAGGTCATTTTGGCTTTTTTGATTATATTTGGTGGTATCGGATTCCCGATTTTGTTCAATTACGGGCGACTCCTGCATTATGGTATTCGGAATAAGATCAAATGTCTGTTGGGTATGAATTACAAGGTGATCCACGAACCTCGTATCGTGAGTACGACAACGCGAATCGTGTTACCGACCACTTTAATCCTGCTTGTTGTGGGTACAGCCTTGTTCTGGATATTTGAAAATCATAACGTGTTGGACGGAATGTCATTCACTGGAAAATTTGCTACTTCGTTTATGGGAGCTGTAACCCCTCGTACGGCAGGTTTTAACAACGTGGATATGTCCATGTTGCACGTTCCGACAATCTTCCTCACGATTGTCTTGATGTGGATCGGTGCGGCTCCGATGTCCACGGGGGGTGGTATCAAGGTGACAACCTTCGTGATTGCTTTAAAAAATATATGGGCGAATCTCGTGGGGAACGATCGGGTTGTTATCGCACATCGTCAATTGACTCGGGAGAACGTGAACCGGGCGCATTCGATCATCATACTCTCCATCCTGTGGATCATCCTGGCAGTTTTTGTCATCGTGATTCTGGAACCGAAGGCAACACTGACTCAAGCAGTTTTTGAGATCGTTTCAGCCTTGGGGACGGTGGGACTGACTTTGGATTTGACCCCTCATTTATGCGTGGCAAGTAAAATGATCGTGGCCCTCACCATGTTTGTCGGTCGTGTCGGTTTAATCACCCTTTTGGCTTGTTTCATCCGTCATCAGGAAGTGAAACTTTACACGTACCCGGATGAAACTGTAATCGTTTAATCAATTGAAAATCGAAAACTAGGCTCCGTCTCACATTTTCAATTTTCAATTCTCAATTTTCAATTATTATGAAGTGTATCGTATTTGGATTAGGTAATTTTGGGCTTGCATTATCGCAACGTCTGACTAAACGGGGAAACGAGGTGTTGGGAGTGGATTCCGACATCAGTAAGATTAATTTATACAAGGATTCCATCACGAATACCGTGGCATTGGATGTGAAAAATGAACAGGCATTACAAACATTGCCTTTGACCGAAGTGGACGTGGTGTTTGTGGTGTTCGGGAAAGACTTCGGGACCTCCCTGTTCGTGATTGCGCTATTGAAACAATTTGGCGTGAAACGTATCGTTGCCCGGGCTATTTCGCCGGTGCATAAGGTGATTTTAAAGTCTATGGGAATCACGGAGACCATCAATCCGGAATGGGAGTATGCCGATTTCTTCGCGACAAAAGTGGAGTTGGGGACAACTATAGATTCCTATGTCGTTGATGACGATCATTTGATTATCGAGTGGGAAATTCCACCCCGTTTTATCGGGCGAAAATTAGGTGATGCGAAATTCGAGGAAGAATTCGGGTTAAAATTGATAGCCTTAAAACGCTATGATGCCAAAATCGATAAATCATTGGTGATGAATAACCCGTCCGATGATACCGTTTTTATCGAAAAGGACGTGTTTGTACTTTTCGGTCACCCGAAGAGCTTCCGAAAACTTGGAATCCAGATTGCTTGATTCAAGCGAGTCATAGCCAAGAGACAATTTGTGGAATAGATCTATTTTCGAATTGTCTCTTGTCGGGATGAATCCGAGCGTTATGACTCCACGATCCATTTCTCGATATTCCTTGTTTTCGAACTGAAGTTCACGCCAATTTTAAATATCTTGCGCTTGTCTGATTGGAATGGTTGAGCGTAATGCTTGTCATGGATTTGTTGCAAGGCCTCTTCGGCACTGCCATTCAGTTTAAATTCCATGATGTAAATGTAATCGTTGGTTTTCAACACGAGATCCACGCGTCCCTCGGAAGTGTGATACTCGACTTCCGTGTAAAAACCTACCAGTTTGAAGATGATGAAAAGCACGTTTTGATAATGACGTTCCTGTTCGCTGATCAGTTCGTAAGGAGTGTCAGCCAGAAAGCTTTTCAATCTATTGAAAAAGGCATCCAGTTGCCCTGTCTCGATCTCGTGGACAAATTTTTGAATTTCAAATGGAGCCTCAATTTTGTTGAATCGGGTGTAAAAAGGCATCAGAAAATTGATAAAACCCTCTTCCACCTCTTTGTTTGGGAATCCAAGGCGATAAAGTCCAAAACGTTTATCATAGCTTTTTATCGTGAGGTACCCGCTTTGGAAAATCACGGGGATGGGCTGTTCGTCACCGTAAATGCTATTCAATACGTCTGAGTTGGTTTCTTCGGTTGCCATCCGTTCCAGATCATAATGATTGCGTTTCAGTAGCTCCACGAGATAGGTGGGTGTACCCGTTTCAAACCAGTAACTACCGAATTTCATCTTGAAAAATGTATTCAGCACGCTGAATGGATTGTATATACCTTCAGAATTTTCGACAAAATGGTAACCATCGTAATACTTCTTCAATTCAGCTCCCACTTCCTCGTAGGTCATCTTTTGTGCAGCGGCTAACTCGTGCAAATCTTCTTCAAAATTGTCATGAATTTCTTGCTCTGTCATTCCGCACAAGGAAATGAAAGGTTCATCCATCGAAATGTCTATCAGGTTATTCAAATCACTGAACACGCTGACTTTCCCGAATTTGGTTACCCCGGTTAAGATGGCGAATTGGATGCAACCATCCATTGTTTTGAGCACTCCGTAGAAAGGTTTCAACGTGTTACGGTATTCTCGTTGAAGATTCTCGTTTCCAATAGCTTGTAACAAGGGTTTGTCGTACTCGTCAACGAGAATGGCTACTCGTTGGCCGGATTGCTGGCAGGCTCGTTCCACGATTCCTTTGAAACGTAGGGCTAGGGTAGACTCTCCGACTCCGGTGCCGTAAAGTACTTCCCATTTTGATATGGCCTCTTCGAGTATTTTATCCAAGCTATCCGGGGCATCATATTTTCCAATATTGAGATCCAGGTGTAGCACGGGCCGCCGAATCCAATCCTTTTCTAATTTTTCCATGGCCAACCCGTTAAACAACTCCTTTTTTCCGAGAAAATAGGCATCGAGCGTGGAGATTAACAGGCTCTTTCCAAAACGACGCGGGCGACTGAGAAAGTAATAACTTCCTTTTTTCACCAGTCGGTAAATCAAGGCGGTTTTGTCAACGTAAGCATAACCTTCTTTCCGGATTTTCTCGAAATTCTGGATACCTATAGGATAAATTTTCTCACTCATGTGCGTTCGTTTATGGATAATAATAGAACAAAGATATTCAATTTTATATGATTATCGAAGATAGCTATGTTTTAAAAATTAAAGATACTGGTTATGACTCCACGATCCATTTCTCGATATTCCTTGTTTTCGAACTGAAGTTCACGCCAATTTTAAATATCTTGCGTTTATCTGATTGGAATGGTTGAGCGTAATGCTTGTCATGGATTTGTTGCAAGGCCTCTTCTGCACTGCCATTCAGTTTAAATTCCATGATGTAAATGTAATCGTTGGTTTTCAACACGAGATCCACACGTCCCTCGGAAGTGTGATACTCGACTTCCGTGTAAAAACCTACCAGCTTGAAGATGATAAAAAGCACGTTTTGATAATGACGTTCTTGTTCGCTGATCAGCTCGTAAGGAGTATCGGCCAGAAAACTTTTCAATCTATTGAAAAAGGCATCCAGTTGCCCTGTACGTATTTCACGAACGAATTTTTGTATTTCAAATGGAGCCTCAATTTTGTTGAACCGGGTGTAAAAAGGCATCAGGAAATTGATAAAACCTTCCTCCACTTCTTTGTTTGGAAATCCTAGGCGATATAATCCGAATTCTTTGTCATAGCCTTTTATCGTGAGGTACCCGCTCTGGAAGATCACGGGGATAGGCTGTTCGTCCCCGTAAATACTATTCAATACGTCTGAGCTGGTTTCTTCGGATGCCATGCGTTCCAGGTCATAATGATTGCGTTTCAGCAACTCCACGAGATAGGTGGGTGTACCCGTTTCGAACCAGTAATTGCCAAAATCTTTCCGCTTGAATGCGCTTAGCAGACTAAACGGATTGTACATGCCGATAGAATTATGCGTGAAGTGATACCCGTCATACCATTTTTCCAGTTCCGCGTTGACTTCATCGTATGTCATGCTTTGAACTTTGGCAAATTCATGTAATTCTTCTTCTAAATTTTCATGTATTTCTTGATTGCTGACACCGCAAAGAGTGACATATTCGTTCCACATGGAAAGATCTTCCAGGTTGTTCAGGTCACTGAACACGCTTACCTTTCCGAATTTAGTCACGCCCGTGAGCATGGCAAATTGGATACACCCGTCCATGGTTTTAAGTACACCATAGAAAGGCTTTAGGGTGTTACGGTATTCCCGTTGAAGCTCCTCGTCGCCGATAGCTTGTAACAAGGGTTTGTCGTATTCGTCAACAAGGATGGCAACCCGTTGTCCGGATTGCTTGTAGGCTCGTTCCACGACACCTTTGAAACGTAAAGCCAGGGTACTTTCCCCGGCACCCGTGCCAAACACCGTTTCCCACTTCACGAGAGCCTCGTTCAATATCTTGTCCAAGCTGTCGGGGGCATCATATTTCCCGATATTCAGGTCTATATGCAATACCGGGCGTTTCACCCAATCTTTTTCCAGTTTTTCTATTGCCAACCCTTCAAACAAATCCCTTTCTCCCCGGAAATAGGCATCGAGCGTGGAAATCAACAGGCTCTTCCCAAAACGACGCGGGCGACTGAGAAAGTAATAACTACCCGTTTTTACCAGTCGGTAAATCAAGGCAGTCTTGTCAATATAGAAATAACCTTCTTTTCGGATTTTCTCGAAATTCTGGATACCTATGGGATAAATTTTCTCACTCATACGCGTTCGTTTATGGATAATAATAGAACAAAGATACTCAATTTTCTATGATTATCGAAAATGAACGACAAGTTTAACGCCTCTCTTAAGCAGCCTTTCATCGGACACGGATACGCAATTCTTTCGGGTCGAACGTGATGGTTTCGTTCCGGAACAAGCGTTCGATATGACCGCTGTTGATCATCTGTCGCGTGGGCAGGTAATGCAAATGCGGGCGATCGATCAAGGCGATGGAATCGCAGAGCGTGAGGGCAATATCCAGTTCGTGGGTTGAAAAAAGGATACATTTGTTTTGCTCGTGTGCCAGCCTTTGCAATAAAACTCCCAACTCGTAACGGTTCGGTAGGTCCAGAAAAGAGGTGGGTTCATCAAGCAGGATGATGGGGGTGTCTTGTGCGAGAGCTCGGGCGATCATGATTCGCTGGCATTCCCCGTCCGACATCTGGTCCATTGTTCGTTCGGCATAGGCCGACATATCGAGTAATGCCAGGGATTTATCAACGATTTCCCGGTCGCGTGGTTGCAGTCGTCCTACCCAGTTCGTGTAGGGAGCCCGCCCGAGGGCAACTACATCCCGGCATTTCAGGTTAGGAATCCGTACCTTTTCGGTAGTCACGAAACTGACGGTACGAGCCAGTTCCTCCGGTCGCAACCCGGCAAGGTCTTTCCCGGCCAGCAATATTCGCCCGGACTTGATTTTCCCTAACCCCGCCGTGGCCCGTAGCAAGGTACTTTTCCCGCTACCATTACGTCCCAACAAGGCGATCAGCCCGCCCCCGTCCAAGTTGGCCGACACCCGTTCAAGTAGGATTTGTTGCCCGTATCCCAGTGTTAAAGATTCCAGTTCTATCATGCCGGTCGAAGGTTTTTATACACCACCCAAATAATTACCGGGATCCCCAGCAGGGCGGTAATACAATTCACGGGTAGCACGAGTGTTTTAGCAATAATATCACATATCAACATGGCCACGACTCCCAGTAATATACTTCCCGGCAAAAGCGTCCGGTGGTCCGCGTCATTAAACAACATACGGGCCACGTGAGGCACGGCAAGTCCGAGAAAGCCTACCGGGCCGCAAAATGCCGTCACGGTTCCGGTCAACAACGTTGTCGATACGAAAATAAGCGTTCTGGCGCGCCGTATATTCAGTCCCATTGTCTGGGCATAACTCTCCCCGAGTAAAAGAAGATTTAATGCCTTGATACAATAAATCGAGAGAATGACGCCCACGCAAATCACGGGAATCATGATAAATAGTTTCGTGGTCGTGACGTGTCCCAGGGAGCCCATCGACCATAGGAAAAACATTTTCAATTGCTCGGCAGAACTCAAGTACTGTAAAATCTGTATGATAGCTCCCGCGATGTAACCGATCATCACTCCCATGATCAACACCCCAAGGATATTTTTCACGTAACGGCTGATGATGGCAATCAGTAACAGGACCATGACGGCCCCGCCCCATCCGGCCCCGACAATACCTACCGACTGCCAGAAACCGGAATGTGCCAGTCCTAACAGGGGAGCTCCTAGGATAAAGAAAGCAACGCCTAATCCCGATCCGGAACTTACTCCCAGCAGGTAGGGGTCTGCCAGCGGGTTCCGGAAAACGGTCTGCATCTGCAAGCCGCTTATCGAAAGCACCACGCCGATCAGAACGGCCACGATCACCCTCACCAATCGAATCGACAGCACGATATTCCGGGTTGTCATATCCGTCTCGTTACCCGTGAACACGTTCCACACCTGCCCGACGGAAAGTGCCGAATCTCCCGACACCAAATCGAGTGCGAACAGCACGAATACCAGCAGGCTCAGGAAAAGGAATATGATCGAATTGCGTTTCACGATATAATTGAAAATTGAAAATGGACAATTGAAAATGACATCACTGTTGTTAATTTCTTGAGTTATGATTTTAGATTCCAGCCGTACGGGGTGACGCATTAACTACCCCCTCTAACTCCCCCTTACACAGGGGGAGGATACGCTACATTGTAATATCGTAGCGCCTTCTCGCGTTCGTCTCTCCCTCTGTGTAAGGGGGAGCTGGTGGGGGTAGATGCTTTTTTCATTCTAAACTCTAAATTTTAAACTATTCCAAGTGCCTGTAATAATACAAATCCTCCGTCACCAGTTCCGGGTGCAGGATTTTGATCAGGTCCCGGAGTACGATGTCCGGGCGTACAACAGCCGATTCCCAGTAATCATTTCCCCCTTCGGGCGTTAAGCGCAAGTTATTATTATAGACCTTGTTTTCTTGGATGGCTTTCGCGTCCTTGAATTTCGGATTCATGATCTTTAACTCGTCGAGAGTCGTTGCCATACCTACATTCAACCACACGTCAGCCTCGCGAATCAACCCGTAGGCTGTTTCCAGTCCGATGGGTTCGGCCCCGTTAGAGGTGTTTTTCTTGTAAATATAATCCCCTCCCGCGTCCGTGATTAATTGTGCCACGTAGCTTTTCGCGGAAGGCATGGCCCAACTGTCATTCCACGGTGTGTTCAGCATGACGGTAGGACGTTTTTCCACGTTTGCCGTTAACTGTTTCATGTTGTTATAACGTTCGGGAATCTCTCTAAATACTTTTGTACCTGCTTCCCGGCTGTCCGTCAATTCGGAAATGGCAACCAGCCATTCGGCCTTGCCCAGCGGAGATTCTTCCAGGTATTCTCCCACGTACATATAAGGAACATTCAATTCTTTTAGTTTGTCCGTCACGGTTGATTGTGCGTCCCCGATGCCGTATAGTAATACAAGATCCGGGGCCAACCCGACAAGAAGTTCATAATTTATTTCCGCCCCCATGTCTTTTATGGTTTCTTTGTGTGCAAGGACATACGGGTTGGAAACATAATTCATTCCGGAAACTCCTACTACCCGATCCACTTGGTTAATGGCATCCAGCATGGCGATGTAAGTGGATGACATACATACAATTCGTTTCGCTCCTGCGGGAATAATCACACCGTCAAAATCTTTCGGTGCCTGCTCCCCGTTCCGAGCCACGAAGTAGGACATTTCAACGCCTTCCGCTCCCTGCCAGGGGTTACGCACGTGAATAATCGTGCTTTCCGTGTTATCAGCTCCCATGATGTCGAATCCCGTGGCGTATTCCGGTGTGTAAACTTCCTTCGTGAAGGCGCTTGTGGACTTTGTTTTCGTCTGACAACCGGATAGCATCAGAAAAACGATAAACGTGAATAATAATAGTACTTGTTTCATATGTAATAGTTTTTATAAAACTTCGAGAGAGATATTTACGCGAGTGGGAAAAAACTGAAACGGTAAATCAAAAACAGAATGACCTTGCCATCTATACCTGATTACCATCTGAATCCCGCAGATGCAAATCTGTCCCGATCATAGCAGGTCTTCTGACTTATCCCTTTTATCGTGCCTTCCCAGCATTCTAACCAGTGGCAAACGTACGATAAACTTTTCCTTTAAAAGGGGGAAATACAGCAACGGGTATTGTTCCGGATTTCCACCGGATTCCCTTTTTCATTCAACACAACACGAAGTGGTGTATGAAACTATGACGGTGCGAAAATAGGTTGTAATTTTTAATTAGGCAATAAATTGTATAGAAGATTTTTATTTCATTGGTATGAACCGCTGTTAGGCGAGGTTTTCAATGATCAATCCCGTTACGGGACAGGACGCCAAGCGAATAATAGTGTTTCACTTCTTGCATATTTGTTACGAGGTCTGCTATATCGATTAATTCCTGGGGTGCATAACGTCCGGTAATTACGATTTCCGTGTGAGGGGAGCGTTGGCGGAGAACATTTAACACTTCTTCCAGGGAAAGCATGGAGTAATACAGGGCAATTGTCAGTTCGTCCAAGATAACCATATCGAATTTACCTTCCATAAGATGTTGGCGACATATTTCCAGCCCTTCGTGAGCTGCTTGTATATCTGCCGGGGTGGGTTCTTTTTCAATGAAGCAGCCTTCTCCGAATTGCTGGATAACAAGGTGGTCGAACAAGGGTTCTATGGCTGTTTCGTTATATTTCATGCTCTTGACGAATTGCCCGATGAAAACACTTTTCCCGGCACATAAAGCCCGGACGGCCAGTCCGAAGGCTGCGGTTGTTTTCCCTTTCCCGTTTCCCGTGTAGATATGGATGTATCCTCTAAGTGTCATATCCTTTTGATTTTAAGTTTTTTGAGGGTAGGAGAGTTGCATGGACATTACACTCCCGCGTACACGCTTGGAGAGAAACGGGTGGTATCTTTATTGCCGAAAAACAAGTAGAGATGCAGGGGTGTCCCTTCCGGTTGTTTCGCTGCCGGGATGTCCACGGTCACTTTGCCGTCGCCCCGGAACGAGTTAAGGCACGTGATCATTTGCGGGGCGCGGGGTAAGGTCCCGTAAAAATATCCCACGTACACTTGATCTGACACGCTCGCTTTCGGGCAGTCAATGTCATTTTCCCAGTTTAGGGTCACGGACCATCCTTCCCTTGTGACACTCGTGATTACCGGTGCGTCCAGTGTGCCTGTCGAGAATCGGAATGTCGGGAAAGCCCATACCCCTTCTCCCGGGCGAAAACATCCCCCGTTTTGAGAATGGAATAAGGAATCGCTTTTATTTATTCCCATCTCCTTGGCCATGAGTTTCCATATCGGCAAATCCCCGATGGCACGACGGTAGATTCTCCACATTTTACGGGCTTCCGTGAAACGGCTGGAGGATTCCTCTTCCCCCTCGGTTCTTGTTTTTTTAGGACTCCGTCGTGATTTACAGGCCCGAACTTTGTTGCCGTGTCGGTAATAGGTTATCCCGTCAATCCGGATAGAGCCTTGTGCCAGAAGAGCTACAGGAATAGATAATGTGTTTTCCATGATAATAATTATTTGATAATCAATCGTGTATTAATTCATGAGCAAAAGTAGATAGAATATTTTTAATACGCAAATAAAACTCTTTTAAAACGCTATTATATATAGCGCTTTAATAGGGATTTAATAGCGTTCTAATAGCGCTTTATATGAAAGTGATCACTTATATCTCATGAATAATACATGTAATAATTGATTTATTTAGCTTGAAAATGTAACTACATTGGTTTATTTATGTATCTTTGCTGGCGAGGAACATAAAAATAACAGGATATGGCGGAATTTGTAAATCCACTTGGAAAGATTCGGGGTAAGTTCGGTAACGTGATCACTTACGGGGGACCAAACGGGAAAAATTATTGCCGGGGAACAAGCATCTCGCGTAAACCGAGTCAGGAACCGCAAAAACGACAGTCCGCGGCTTTCGGGGCGATAACGGAACGGAAAGTATGGATGAGAAATGCCGTCCAGTTGGGATTTCCCGGAGGGAATGGTTACCCGAAAGGTTTTCGGGGATTTACTAGTGCGAACGTGATGGATGCGGTGACCGTGGAGAAAGCAAATCCGGAAAAACCTTTCAATAGCCGTAAGAAGGCAGTCAAGGAATTTAACGGGGTGATCAACTACGAGAAATTACGCATGGCAGCGGGGGCGTTGGTGATCCCAGAAATTCGAACCGAGGTTGATATGGAAAATCGGAGAATCTTTTTCACTCACGAGAAGGAAGAAATCGAGTCCGTTGATTGCTTTCTGGATGATAAGATTTATGCCGTGCTTCTTTGTAAGACAAAATATATTTGTCGTGTCGAGGAGTTGGGACTTCGGGGAGAGACGATAGAAAAAAGCGTGAACTTTTCAGAAAAAATAGCCGGGGGAGGCCTTGTCATTTATGCCTTTGCTAAAAATGCCGACGGGAAGGATGTTTCCGATTCGGTATGCTTGTGGGAGGCTGAATCGTAAATGAGCGATAGGAGATACGAAATATGGTGGAATTTCGTTTTATGAAAACGATAAGTCATAACGGGTTGTGTTATAATCATTCACAGTCATGTTAGGTCTCTATGAATGATAAATTTTGTAAAAATCTAGAATTATAACTTTAAAATCCGAATAATATTTGTTTTTTATATATTTTTGCGACGATTTTGGTGTCACACCCTGTTTCAGGCGTGTGGTGAAAAGGGAATCAGGTGAGAATCCTGAACAGACCCGCTGCTGTAAGCTCCGCCAAAGTCCATGAACACGACTCACATCCACTGTTTCGACACGAAATGGGAAGGGCGTTCAAGGACGGAGCAAGTCAGAAGACCTGCCAAAGTCACGAATCTAAAGCTTTCTGGGACTAGAGCTTGGATGAGGTAATTATATTCACTATTGTTAATGATAGGCGAGTACTGACTGTATCTGTTTTGGATACAGCGGTTTTGTCGTTTTTAGCTACAGCTTGAAACGGAAATAGCAATATTGGAAAATTGTTTAAATATATGATTATGAAAAAAGATGTTCAATTGAAGTTTGCGTTATTGCTGATGCTTTTTGTTGCGAGTTTTGCGGCTTGCGATGATGATGACGAAAAGATCGATGCGGGTAGTCCTGATTTCACGTTCAATTCTGAAACAGGGGAGTATAACGTGAGGATCGGGAAAGAGGTGGCTCTTTGCGCTCGCGTGAAAGATGCTGTGAATCCGGTGTATACCTGGAAACGGGAGGGGAAAATCGTGGCGGACGATACGGTGTATTATTTCAAGGGAGAGATTTTGGGGGAGAGTTTCGTGAATTTTCGCTTGGATGCAGACAATGGTAGCGTGGAAAAACAGGTGAAGGTGACGGTCGTTGATCGTTTAGCCCCGCAAATTAAGCTGGAATCAGCCGCGGTGGCTTATTGCGGGATCAAGAAAGAGTTTGCCGCGGAAACGGAGTACACGGATGAGACAACCACGTTTGAGTGGAGTTATGGAGGGCAGGTCGTGTCGCATGATTCGATCATGTCGTTTGAAGAGGAGGATATAAACGTGTACACTCTTGCCTTGAAGGTGACGAACGCGGATGGAGTTGATGTGAAGAATATCAACGTGTCAGTTATTCCCGAGGAGAAACCACTTTTGTTTTTCGACAACGCTCGCTACGTGTTGCCTTCCATGTTAGACAAGGCGATCACGATGACTTGTCCGATCGGTAAAAATGTGGTGTTGGCTCCTATAAAATTTGCTATTAGTGATCAGGCTGTTTACGAGTGGAAAGTTGACGGGGCGGTACAGAGCGGGCAAACTTCCGTTTGTTTTGATTTTAAGCCTTCCGTGGAGGGGAAAACGTACGAAATCGATGTGACAGCGACAGATAACGGCAAGACGGCTTCCGCAAAAGTTTACGTGGAATGTACCCCGAAAGAGGGAACGTATTTTCGGGATGTGACTCCAAAGAGTAGCTATATTTCCAATTATTGTTATGAATTTATTCCCGCACCCGGGCAATTCATTAATTTCCCGGAAGGTAAGACGGCGGAAGACGCCCGGATGGCTATCCAGTCTTCATTAGATGCCGGAAGAGGAGAAGGGGGGTATCTTGCATCTTTGGGTGCGTGGGGAGGATATTTCATCTTGAAATTTGATCACAGCGTGGAGAATGGTGGTGACGGGGAACCTGATTTTGATATGACGGGTAATCCTTTAGGCAAGTACTGGTGTGAGTGTGGTGTCGTGTGGGTGAGCCAGGATGAGAATGGTGACGGGGTGCCTAATGATACTTGGTACGAGTTGAAAGGTAGCGAGACGGGTAAGCCGGGAATCACGCAACGGTATGCGTTAAAATACTATCGCCCGACGGCAACCAAGCAGGATGTGTTGTCCATAGATAATGACGGGAATCTATCTTTCCTGAGAAGGAACGCTTATCACCCGAACTCGGGTTACTTCCCTTGGTTTATGGAAGAGGAGTATTATATTTTGACGGGAACTTGTCTCGGTAATCAGTTCTTGACGGAAGGAATTGAAACGAACTGGGGATTTGACTGGGGATACGTGGATAATATTAATGATCCTGTGGGATTCCGCATAGACAACGCCATCCAGCAGGATGGGACCCCGGCTAAATTGAAGTATATCGACTTCGTGAAAGTACACACGGCACAGATGGGACAAGGTGCGGCTGTCGGAGAGGTTTCAACGGAATCTTCTGCCGCGATCGATTTGCGTTTAAAAGCGAAAAAATAGTATCTAAAAATTATAGGTTATGAATAAAAATATACTTTGGGGAGTTCTTTTTTTCACCTTGGCTTTTATTGCCGGCTGTGAAGATGATGATGATCCTTTTGTCGGGAGTGATAATTTCATCACGTCTTTTATTTTGCAATCGGGAGAGACGTCTTACGTGGCCTCGTTCCGGGGGGATACCATACTGATGGAGACTCCCGAGAATGTTGCCTTGGGCGAGGTTACCCCGAATATCGTGTGCAGTGAGAATAGTACGATAAAACCGGAACCCTCCGCGATAACCAATTGGGAGGAGCAGATTTATTTCGTGGTAACTTCGCATAGCGGGAAGGAACGGAAATATATTTATATACCGGAAAAGAAGGGAATAGCATTTGAAGGGGTTGTCGTTTTGAACACGCAGGAAGAGGTGGATGCTTTCGGGGCCAAGGGAGTGAGCCATCTTGATGGTTCTTTGGTCATTGGCCGGCAGGGAGGGACGGACACCATTCGTTCTTTGGCCGCTTTAGTTTCTTTGAAGAGTGTGACTAATGACGTGACGATTAATCGTTTGTTTGCGGGATATGAATTGACCGGGCTGGATAATTTGGAAGAGGTTGGTGGAAAATTGTATGTAAATTCTGCGGATAGCCTGTGGGGGGTGACGTTCAACAAGTTGACACGTGTCGGGGGAGATTTGAACATTACCAGTAATGCGGTCAGCGAGATTCTTTGTCCTCGCTTGGAGACCGTGGGGGGAGCCGTGACATTGGCAGCATCTTTTGTAACATTGGATTTCTCTTCTTTGAGGCAAATAAGCGGGGATTTGAATTTGAACGGGAAATCGGGAATGACAGGTATCGTGTTCCAGAGATTGGAACAAGTGGGCGGCACGATTGCGACGGGCATGACTTCTCTCAAGAAACTGGAATTTCCGGTGTTGCGGCACTGTGATAAATTAACCGTGGGTAGGGGAGCTTTATTATTGCTTTATATGCCGCAACTAGAGGAGGTTGCCACGGAATTGTCGATTGCGTCTAATCCCTTGTACGAGGTTTCCTTTCCCGTGTTGACTCATGCCGGGGTTATTACGTTGGATTGTTCTCAGGTAAACCAGTTTAATGCTCCTCTTTTGAAAAACGTGGACGGTAATCTTAGTCTTACGCTTGCCGGGTTGAATCCTGAACAGTTGGGAGAATTGGAGCGTGTCGGGGGAACTTTGGCGTTGAATTTCGTTAGTGAAGACTTTAAATTTCCGGCTAAATTGGAGAATCTGGGAACTTTAGTAATTTCTTCCGGGATCAAAAGATTGGATGTGCGAGGAATTGAGATTGACGAGATTCAATTTAACGGTACCGGTTTGGAGAACACGACCGTAGTCGGGAATGACGTTTTTAACGGGAATTTTAATCTACAAAATCTTGGCGGGTATTTCCCGAAATTAGAGGGCTTTAAAGAAATTAACGCTCTCACGATCGGTTACCTGGGAATGAGTGGCGATGCGGTTGAAATAGCGAGTGTGCGTAAGGTTAACGGGAATTTTTCTTATTGGGCAAATTCAAACGTAACGGGAATATCATTCCCTGATTTGGAAGAAGTTAGCGGAAATTTTGAACTTTATTCCAATATTAAAGAGTTTCATTTCCCAAAATTGAAAACGGTCGGGGGAAGTGCCATGATGTCTATTAATAATTACGATGATGAGACGTTCCCCTTGTTGGAGTCCGTGGGAGGCGATATGACGTTCCAGACCGGTTATGTTAGCTGGAATAATTTTTATGGACCGGACAAGATTCTTTATCCGTCGTTGCGAATCGTGGGTGGGGTGTTGGATATACGTCCTAGGACTCCGGACCCTTGGTCGTCAGATCCTTCGGAGTTGAATAATACATTGACGAATTTGGATTTCCTTTCAGAAGTTGAAAGTATTGGAGGATTCCGGATCGAGAATCACGAGGCTTTGGTTTCTTACGAGGGGTTGAAGAAAGCTATCTCAACTTGTCCCTCGTCGAAATGGGCAGTGGAGAATAATGGATATAACCCGACTTACGAGCAATTGACGAAAGAACAACAATGGACCAAGCCGGAATAATTCATGAATAAAAATAAAGGATATGAAAATAAATAATTTAATATATGTGTTGTTGTTCGCCCTCGTATGTTTTATTACCGGTTGCGAGGATGATGACAGTTTGTTCTCGGGAGATGAGAATTATATTACTTCCTTCCGCTTGATAGAAGGAGAACATGTTTATGCCGGTTGTATCGTTGGTGATTCATTGGTTCTTTCCATTCCTGAAAGTGTGTCGCTTGAAAATGTTGAGGTGGAGTTTACTGCGAGCGAGAATGCCACGTTGAGTCCGGATCCGGCTTCGATTGATGATTGGGGGAAGGAACGGACATTTACGGTGACTTCTTATAATCAGGCTTCACGTTCGTATAAATATATTGTGATTCGGACGCTTGTTGCTCAGGCCGGAGATGTTGTGTTGACGACGCCCGAGGAGATTGAAACGTTTGCCGCTCGCGGTATTAATAAGATCGAGGGGAACTTGGTTATCGGAAAACCGCTTGGAACGGTAAAGGAGGATTCTTTGGTTTCTCTTGCTCCGCTTTCTTCTTTGAAAGAGGTTGCCGGAAGAGTTACAATTAATCCCACTTTTGCAGGAGTTTCACTTGATGGGTTGCAAAACTTGGAAAGTGTGGGTGGTTTTACGATGCTCGCTCGTGCTAGCGAGTACGGGGCTTACGGGCTACGGGATTTGAAAGAGATGGTTTTACCTAACTTGAGGAAGGTTGGTTCTGATCTTGTCATTTCTGCCGATACGCTTTATTCGGTAGATTTGAGAGCATTGGAGAGCGTTGGCGGAAGTTTCACGATTGAAACGCGTGATATCAGGAGCATGGATTTATCCGCTTTACAGGTTATTGCTGGAAAATTCTCTTTCTCCGGGCGTAATGGTAATATGCTTTTTCCCGAACGGTTGGAATTGCCCAAGTTGGGTATGGTCGGGGATAAAGTGGAAATAAATAATCCCATTCGAATGAAGGAGCTTTTGTTTCCCGCTTTGACTTCAGCTGCGGGTATTACTTTGCAACAAACCGGGGTGCTGGAGAAAGTGGATTTCAGTCAGTTGAGAGAGGTGGCGGAGACGTTGACATTGCAATGGACCCATCGGGTGAAAGAATATGACTTGTCACAACTTCAATCGGTAGGAGGCTTCCGGGTATATTATATTGAAGATTTGGAAAAGATTAATTTGCACCAGTTGAGCCGGGTCGGAACAGGAGGATTTACTATTGAGGTGTGTAATAAATTGAATGATTTGGATCTTGCTGCCTTGACAGAGGTGCAGGGAAATTTTGTGTTATCTGCCCCCGCGGATCTGAACGCTTTGAAAGAGGTTGGAGGAAATTTAACCTTTTCGGCGAATACGGAAAATTTTGATGGGTTTAATAGTTTGACTTCGGTAGGGGGAAATTTCGCTTTGAGCGGAACGGCAAAAGAGGTGAATGGTTTCAAAGCTTTGACAACCATCAAGGGGTCAATGACATTGAATAATATGAACAATGTGACATGCGTGAATGGATTTGATGCTCTGAGGTCGATAGGTTCCGGTTTATCCATATCAAACATGGAAAAAGTGGAAGAATTCCCTTTCTTGGCTAATTTGCAGGGAGCGCAGTTCGCACAATGCTCGTTTTCTCGACTTCCGGCATTACAAGGATTGGATATTTCGGTTTTTTCTACTTCTAAATTGACGATTGATAATGTTGGGGCTGATTTTGTTTTGCGGGGGAACTCGGAACTTGATGGAGAAGTTACGTTGAATTCCAGTCGCGGTGTTCGTTTTGACGGCATCGAAAAAGTGCAAACACTTACTGTTACAGGCTTTACACAAAAGGAATCTGCCGTATTTAATTTTACGGGATTGAAACAAGTTGATAAATTGACGGTTAATTTGGGATATGTGACGGAGAATGCTGCAGCCTTGTGTTTCCCTGATTTGGAAGAGGTAACGGGGTTGTTGACTTTGTCGGAAGGTTCTTATGGTAATTTTAAACAAATAGAACCTGTTCAACTTCCGGTTTTGCGAAAGGTTGGGGCATTGACTTATACGGGAGTTATTCCGGTGCTGGAATTACCCGCATTGGAAAGCGTGGAAGGCGAATTCCGTGTTAGCACGAGTTATCAGAATGGTCCGGTTCGGATGTTGGAGGAGATTCGTATGCCTAATTTGAAAAATGTGGGAGGGCTTGTCTTGACGTCGAATGCTTATAGTGCAGATAATTATAACAATCTGATCACTGATCTGAGTTGTTTTAGTGCATTGGAGAGTGCAGGCTATGTTAATATTCAGAAACAGGCCGCTTTAGTCTCTTTCGAGGGCTTGGAAAAAGTAATCAATAAACTTGAAGGAGAGGATTCTTGGACGGTATCTGAGAATGCTTATAATCCGACGTTTGAGCAGGTGAAGGCAGGAGAACTTGTGAAATAAGAATAGTTTAAGTTTTTTTAGAGAGAGGAGTTTGGTATTGTGCCGGACTCCTCTCTTTTGTTTTATCCTGAAGCGAACTTTTCTGCGTGTATATGGCTAGTAAGTGATGTAAAATCAATGTATTATTATTTGTGAATAATTGAATTTTTCGTTTCAAAATCCAAATAGTATTTGTTTTTTATATATTTTCGTAACGATTTTGGTGTCACACCTTGTTTCAGGCGTGTGGTGAAAAGGGAATCAGGTGCGAATCCTGAACAGACCCGCTGCTGTAAGCTCCACTAAAGTCCGTGAACAAGACTCACATCCACTGTTTCGACACGAAATGGGAAGGGCGTTCAAGGACGGGGTAAGTCAGAAGACCTGCCAGTGTCATGTATCTAAAGCTTTCTGGGAGTAGAGTTTGGATGCCTATGTTGTATTTTATCCAACTATTGTTGTAATGGACGAGTGTTGCTATGAGTTAGCAAGCTGGGAGGGGTGTATGTGTGCAATTTCTCGTTGTTGGGAGTGTTTTTCTTGGAGAAAATGGTCGTTTGGTAAACGGTCGTTGGACTCGATAATTATAAATTAAACAGATGATGTTATGAGAAAGGATGTTCTATTGAAATTAGTATTACTGGTGATGCTTTTTATCGGTATGTTCACGGCCTGTGACGACGATGAGAAGGTCAAAGTTGGTAATCCCGATGTCGCTTTCAACACAGAAACGGGGGAGTATAGGGTGAAGATCGGAAAAGAGGTGTTGTTGCAGGCAACGGTGTCGGATGCCATGAATCCCCTGTGTTCTTGGAAATTGAACGGGAAAATAGTTTCTACGGATACCACCTATTTGTTCCGGGGGGAGCAGGTGGGTGATTATTTCGTGAATTTTAAGATTGATGCGGAGAACGGTTCGATTGAAAAACAGGTAAAGGTGTCGGTTCTCGATAAATTACCTCCTGAGGTGACCTTGGATGATGCTGCCGTGGTGATGTCCGGTCGAGATCGGAGTTTTGGGGCCGAAGTGTCGAATCCCGAGGGAGCTACTTATATGTGGGTATTGAATGGTGAGATTGTCTGTCAAGATAGTCTTTTCGTTTTCAACCGGGAGGATGTACGGATGTATGATCTTTCTCTCGTGGTTAAGAACGAGGATGGCGCAACGGCTAAATCCATGACCGTGACGGTTGTGCCGCTGGCTCCCCCAAAATTGATTTTTAATGATGGACGCTATCGTACGGTTTCTGACAACCGGATTACGAATTTCAGTGTACCTTTGGGACGGGAGCTTGTACTCTCTCCTTATCCTATTGACATCACGGAAAAAGCCGTGTATGAATGGCAAGTGGATGGGGTAAAGCAAAGCGAGACGACCTCTTACTTCAAATTTGCTCCCACCGCGCAAGGACGTTACCATATCACCGTGACCGCAACCGAAGGTGGACAAACCGCCTCCACGGAGACTTACGTGGAATGTGTTGATCCGGAGGGTACTCACCGTAATTGGCCGACGGACGGTAGTTCTGCCCGTTTCACGGAAGTCTTTGAGTACATTCCGGCTCCGGGACAATTCGTGAACTTTCCGGTCGGGTCCACGGAAGCCGATGCTTTGGTAAAAGGAAAAACTATTCTTGATCCCTCTACCCCTTATCTCTCGTTGGGAGCTTATGGCGGGTATGTGGTTATTGGTTTTGACCATAGCGTGGAGAACGTGCCGGGTGAATACGATCTGATTTTGGAGGGAAACGCTTTTGCCGGAAGTTCTGAGCCGGGTATTGTTTGGGTGATGCAGGACGAGAATGGAAATGGTTTACCCGATGACACTTGGTACGAGCTGAAAGGAAGTGCCTCCGCGGAAGAAATGTCACGAAAGTACGTGATCACTTATTATCGTCCCACGCAAGAGAGAGGGAACTCTATTTGGTCCGATAATTACGGGAATGCCGGTAGCGTGGATGCTAACGGTTATCACGGGCAGACGTTCTTTTTTCCCATGTTTATCGAGGAAGATTTTATGCATTTCGGAACCCGCTTGGCCTCTAAGGTGGAAATACGGGGTGGATTGTGGTACAACGGAGAATACGATTGGGGATATGTTGATAATTATGGAACGGATAAAAGTTGTTTCAAAATTGATAACGCAATCCAAATTGATGGTTCCCCGGTCAAACTGGAATACATTGATTTCGTGATGATCCAGACCAGTGTTAACCAGAAGGCGGGCGTGTTGGGAGAGTCCTCCACGGAGTTCCTTGACGGGTATGATTATCATTTGAAGAATAAATAATTTAAGGAGAAAACGAAATGAAGAAACAAAATATATTGACCATCTATGCCCTCCTTTTAGCTTGTTTTTTAGGAGTGTGGGGCTGTGACGATGATAATGATCCGTTTACGGGTACGGATAACTACGTGGTGTCTTTTCGGTTGACACAGAACGGGGAGGTTTTGAAAGCCGCTTTGACGGGTGATAGTATTATCCTGCAAGCTCCCGTGGGTGTTTCCCTTGCCGGGGCCTCGGCAGAAGTGATATTGAGCGAGAATGCTCGCATCATGCCTTCCCCTGACTCCATTGCCAACTGGAACGAGGAGGCACTTTTTGAAGTGACTTCGGCAAGTGGGGTAGGGAGAGTGTACCATTATTTTGTAGTCCGGGAAAGTGTTCCCGTGGAGGGCAGCGTGACTTTGGCGACACAGGAGGAAGTTGATGCTTTCGGGGAGAGTGGGGTTACCGAGGTAGGTGGTAATCTGATTATCGGACGCTCCGGTTCCGAGGAGGTGATTACTTCCCTTTTGCCGTTGAATAAATTGGTGCGTGTGGGGCATGACTTGAAAATCACCGAGGCTTACACGGGAATAGATTTGATGGGATTGGAGAATTTGGAAGAGGTTGGTTCTTTGTTGATTACCGCCAAGGGGAATATTGACCAAATTTATCTGCCCGCCTTGAAGAAAGTCGGTCTGGATTTGACCGTGCAGAACAATCTGGCACAGGAATTTGTTTGTCCTTTGTTGGAAGAAGTGGGGCGTAACTTCACGTTGGCGGGTACGGTCAGGAAATTGGATGTCGGTTCGTTGAATACGGTGGATGGTGATATGGCTATTTCCGGTTTTGCGATGGAGCGAGTGAGTTTTCCACGTATTACCCGTGTGGGAGGAACCCTTACCGTGGGGCTTGCTGATTCGTACACGGTTGACTTCCCGGCTCTCGAAAAGTGTAATGCACTTAACGTGAAACCGACGACCGGGAGCGCCGTGTTCTCCGTGATGAATGCCTTGAATATGCCGTTGTTGAAAGAGATTCCCGGAGCCTTGAGTATCGGTAGCTGCAAATTGGTAGAGACTAATTTTCCGGTTTTGGAATCCGTGGGAAGTCTTGCTCTTGACGGATCGGACATACGTGTTATTCGTTTTCCGGCACTGAAAACTATCGTAGGTAATTGTACCTTGAATGAATTACAATACGTTAATAACTTGGACGGATTCGAGGTGTTGGCTACGGTGGGTGGTTCTTTTACCATCACTAATTTGGCCACATTGAAAAACGTGAGGCTCCCGGCTACTTTGGGAGAGTTTTCTGAATTGAAATTGACTAATTTAGAAGGATTGGAGACGTTGGATGTCTCTGCCGTCAAGGCACAAACATTGACTCTCGAAGGTTCTACATTGACGAAAGTGTCGCTTGTTGGGGGAGAGGTCTTCCCCGGAATTTTGAAACTTGTCTGTTCTTCCACCAAGGTGGTGACTCGTTTCCCTCCCGTGTCCGGGATTAAGGAAGTGGGTGGAATCGACTTGTCGGGAGCGAAAACTCTCGCAGAATGTGAGATTACAAGTATCCGCAAGGTGAATGGTGATTTTACCACGGGAACGAGTATGGCTTATTTAAACAGTTGTAAGAAATTTGTCCTGGCGGATTTGGAAGAGGTGACCGGGAATTTCACGCTGTCAAAGATGCCTGCGGTGGAGGAGGTGAATATACCGAAATTGCAGAAAGTCGGGGGTAACGTGGAGATTTTCCCTTTTTCTACTACTTGTACGGTCTTGAATATTCCCGCCTTGGAAAGCGTGGGTGGAAAGATGACCATTTATTCTTGGGCAAGTTACGTTCCTTTCACAGATCTTTCTTTCGGGTCGATCAAGAGTATCGGGAGTACCTTGACGATCATGGTTACCCCTCCTCTACCCATGTACGCTAATAATGACATCACGAATATGGATGGTTTTGCCACTCTGGAAAGCGTGAAGGAGGTGGTGATAAATTTCCAATCGGCTTTGACTTCGTATGCCGGGTTTGAGAAAGCGATCGACACGATCGAGAAGTTTACCACGAGGAGTAATGGTTACACGGTGACTTTGGATGACTTGAAAGCGGGTAAATGGACAAAAGAATAGTTACACTTGAAAAATATAGAATATGCGATTAATAAATATAAAAGCGGCCCTTTTTCTTCTCTGCGGGTTGGTGTTTGCGGTGGGCTGTGACGATGATGACAGCGACTTCAAGGGGAGAGACAATTACATCACTTCATTCTGCTTGGTTAAGGGGGAGACAACCTTGACGGCTTCTATCCTCGATGATTCTTTGAAGATTGTTGTGCCGGAGGATTTTTCGTTCGACGGTATGCGACTGGAGTTCAGCGTGAGCGAGAACGCCACGATCTCTCCCGATCCCTCGACGATCACGGATTGGGACGGGGAACACCGTTTCACGGTGACCTCCTACGCGGGGAAACATGACCGGGAATACGTTTATTCGGTGGAAAAATCTGCTGTTGTCCGGGTGGGTAATGTTACTTTACTCACGCAAGCGGACGTGGATGCCTTCGGGGAGGCTATGATTAGCGAGATTGATGGTAATTTGACGATCGGTCAGACCGATGGGGAAGATGTTATCGAGACGTTGGAGCCCCTGAATCATTTGCGGAAAATCAAGCACAATCTTACGATTAACCCGACGTACGAGAGCGAGGAGATCATCGGCTTGGAGAATCTTGAGGAGGTGAGCGCTATCGTCGTGGATGCGAATACCCCGTTGAAAAAACTTTGCTTGCCAAAGTTGAAACGGATATATTTGGATTTCAAATTTTCCGGAATCGGTCAGTTGGAGGAGATTGATTTCCCGGAATTGGAATCTATTGAAGGGGGAATGGACGTGTCTTCCATGTTCGCATTGATCTCCGTGAAACTGCCTAAATTGCAGAGTGTATCTTCTTTAACGATCAATTATTGCACGTCCTTGGAAAGTATCTCTGTCCCGGTTTTGGAAGAGGTTACGACATTGACGGTCACGAACAACAACGTCCTGCAGGCTATTGATTTCACCTCCTTGCAGACCGTGACCGGGAGATTTACCTTGTCCAAAGGTGTGTTTGAAAATTTAGAAGGGTTTAAATCTCTGGCAACTATCGGTTCAACTCTTGAAATACAAGATCTGAGTAACCTGACGAGCCTCGACGGGTTGGAAGCTTTAACTACCGTGGGCGAGAGTGCTAACTTCCGCAGCATGAGTTCTCTTGCGGATTTATCTGCTCTTGGTTCGCTTACGAAGGTTTCCAGCCTTTATTTCTCGGAAATCCTTGCCGAAGATTACTCTTTCTTGGAGCATTCCCTATCTGTCGGTTCGCTCTCTTTTAGTCAATCAAATGTTTCGGAATTGGATATCCGGGAGATTGACGGCTTGACTTATCTTGAGGTTCGTAATAACAATGTGCCTCTCACCTTGATCGGTGACGAAGCTATCTCCATGCAACGTTTATCTCTTTATGCCCCGAATATTGTTATCAAGGGCATCAAGGAAGTCACGACGACAGATTTCTTTGAATTCTGGATATCCGGTAGTCGTACGGAGACGGTTCAGTTGAATGTGGAAAAAGTGACCGGGAAATTCAGCCTCACGGTTGTGGCTGCCGTGGATGATTTGAATTTACCCAATTTGAAAGAGGTTGACGGGGAGTTCGGTTTTTACATTCAAGGACGCTCCCGGGTAAATCTACCGAAACTGACAAAAATCGGTTCGTTAAATGCCGGACATTGCTGTAACATAGAGTTACTATCACTGCCTGCGTTGGAAACGGTGAAAGGTGATTTCAATATTAGGACGAATGACTCTTATGGAGGTCATTTGGATGGTGTCTATGCACCGGCATTGATGTCTATCGGGGGAAAGTTGACGTTGAACGCATGGACGACGAGAACAGCCTCTTTGGAATACGTCAATTTTCCGGTACTCGTGTCGGCGTCTGCTGTGGAGATTAAGACGAATGTGGGGTTATTCGACTTCTCCGGCTTGAAAAGCGTGATCCCGGTACTGACTTCCGACAAGTGGATCGTGTCGGGTAACGGGTATAATCCCCAATATCAAGATATGGTGGATGGAAACTGGAAAAAGGAGTAGTTTATTTCCGTGAGATGGTAAACGTGCTGGGTCTGCAAGTCAAAATATGTGCTTTGCAGACCTAGTTGTATGTTTATGTAGTAGATTATCAGTATTTTGTTTTGTGAAATAAAGAGTGAAAAATAGTGTCATAAACTTCTACTGTCTTTATATTTTATATATTTTTGCAACGATTTTGGTGTCACACCTCGTTTCGGGCGTGTGGTGAAAAGGGAATCAGGTGTGAATCCTGAACAGACCCGCTGCTGTAAGCTCCGCCAAAGTCCGTGAACAAGACTCACATCCACTGTTTCGACACGAAATGGGAAGGGCGTTCAAGGACGGAGCAAGTCAGAAGACCTGCCAAGATCATGAGTTCGTAACTCTCTGGGACTAGAGTTCGCGAGGTGCAAGAAAAATAAATCTTTCTTGAATTAATGATTGGGTCCAAGGTGATTGCAAATGAAGGCGATCGCCGGAAATGGAATGATCGGATTTGTTATCGTTTAATGGCAGAGTAAATGAAATTAATCGTTTTTGGTGTAATTTTATGGTGTTCCTTGTTTGGGAATTATTTGTGGGCACAAAAAGTGGACACGACAAAGGTGTACAATATTGATGAGGTTGTTGTTTCCGCCAAGCGGGTTCAGAAGGAGGTGATTCCGGTTCAAACGATGGAAGGTCCGGTGTTGCAAAGGTTGACAGTACATTCCGTTGCGGATGCTTTGCGTTATTTTTCGGGGGTGCAGATCAAGGATTACGGGGGAATCGGGGGCTTGAAGACCGTGAATATCCGGGCGATGGGGACCCAACACGTGGGGGTGTTTTATGATGGTATCGAGTTGGGAAACGCACAGAACGGGACCGTGGATCTGGGACGTTTTTCACTGGATAACATGGAGGCGATCTCTTTGTATAACGGGCAGCGGAGTGCCATATTCCAGTCTGCCAAAGATTTTGGCTCGGCCGGGTCTATTTATATGACAAGCCGTACACCTAGATTTACAGACGGGAAGAAATATAATGCGAAGGTTACTTTTAAAACGGGATCTTTCGGGGTGGCGAATCCATCAGTGTTGTTTGAACATCGGTTGGGGGAACACGTGAGCGGGGCTTTTAGTTCGGAGTATATGTACACGACAGGAAAGTATAAGTTTAGCTACAAAAAAAAGAATGGTTACGATACGACGGAGGTTCGTAAGAACGGGGATGTTCGTGCTTTGCGGGCAGAGTATGGTGTGTTTGGCCGGATGAATGACGGAGAGTGGAAGGCTAAGGCATATTTTTATGATTCCGAAAGAGGTTATCCCGGCGCATCGGTACGGGAAGAGCCGGGAAAGTTCAAGCATCAGGATCGTCAATGGGATTCTAATTTTTTCCTTCAAGGTTCTTTTTTGAGGCATTTTAGTGGTTATAGTTTACAGATGAACGCGAAGTATGCCTATGATTATTTGCATTATCTTTCCGATCCCCGGTTGGACGTGAGTACGATGTACGTGAATAATCATTTCCGGCAACACGAAATTTATGTTTCGTCAGCCAATATGTTTGCCATTTTGCCTTTTTGGAACGTGGATGTGTCCGTGGATTTTCAGTGGAACAAGCTGAATGCAGATTTGGTGGATTTTGTCTATCCGACCCGTTACACGACTTTAGGGGCCGTGGCGACGGCCTTGCATTTTGACCGTTTTAAATTTCAGGCAAGCGTGTTGGGGACTTTCGTGCATGAGCGGACGAAGGTGGCGAATGGGGCAGCGGATGATATGCAGGAATATACACCCACGGTCGTGATGGCGTGGCAACCGTTCCGTGTGGCGGATTTTAACGTGAGGGCTTTTTATAAGCGAGTGTTCCGAATGCCGACGTTGAATGATTTGTATTATACTTTTATCGGGAATATAAATCTGGAACCGGAGTACACGAACCAGTATAACGTGGGAGTGACTTATAATCGCAACTTTGATAAAGGGGTGTTGCAGGGGCTGGACGTACAGATGGATGCCTACTATAACGAGGTGTCGGATAAGATTATTGCCATGCCGACTTCCAATCAGTTTCGCTGGACGATGGTGAATCTGGGAGAGGTAGAAATTCGAGGTATTGATGTTGCCTTGCAGAGTAATTGGAGGTTCTGTCAACATTGGTTGTTGGATGCCCGGGTGAATTACACATACCAGAAGGCTCAGGATTTCACGAAGAAGGAGAGTACGTATTACGGGGACCAGATTCCGTATATCCCTTGGCATAGCGGTTCGTTGATTCTGAACGGGACGTACAAGAGCTGGTTTTTGAATTATAGTTTTATATACACGGGGAAGCGTTACGAGGCGAGCGCGAATATCCCGGAGAATAGGGCTAAAGAGTGGTACACGAGTGATTTCTCGTTATCCAAGAATTTCTCGTGGCGAAAGACTGCAATTCGACTGACGGCGGAGGTGAATAATATTTTTAACCAGCAGTACGAGGTGGTACAGTGTTACCCGATGCCGGGGACGAACGTGAAGTTTATTATCAACATAGAAATTTAGATAAAGATCGAATGATGTATTGTGAAAATCGAATGAAATTAGGTATGTTAATGTTCCTCGCGTTGGGAATGTTATTGTTTTTTTCTTGCCGGAATGATGATGATGAAATTATTCCGTCCGTAATAACGAAGGTTACCCCGAGCGATTCGGTGCCGGGGCCTGTAAAAGGTTTTTTCCTGTTGAACGAGGGGAATATGGGAAGTAATAAGGCCACGTTGGATTATTTTGATTATGCTTCCGGAGAGTATCATAAGAATATATTCGCAGAGCGGAACCCGAGCGTGGTAAAGGAGCTGGGAGACGTGGGGAATGATATTCAGATTTACGGGAATAAGTTGTATGCGGTGATTAATTGTTCTCACTTGCTCGAGGTGATGGATGTGAACACGGCTAAGGAAATTACGAAAATCACGGTAACGAATTGTCGTTATATTGTTTTTCATGAGGGATTCGCTTATGTCAGTTCGTATGCCGGACCGGTACAGATAGATCCGAATGCCCGTTTGGGTGAGGTGGTGAAGATTGACACGGCCACGCTGAAAGTCGTGGGGAGTTGTACCGTGGGGTACCAACCGGAAGAGATGGTGATTGTCGGGAATAAGTTGTATGTTGCAAACTCTGGGGGGTACCGTGTGCCTAACTACGATAATACGGTGTCCGTGATAGATTTGGAAACATTTAAGGAGACGAAGAAAATCACGGTGGCGATTAATCTACATCGTATGCGTGTTGACAAAAATGGACTGATTTACGTGACTTCCCGCGGGGATTATTATAACGTACATTCAAATACTTACGTGATAAATGCGAAGAATGATCTCGTGGAAGGATCTTTGAATTTTCCGGCGAGCGAACTTTATTTGTGTGGCGATTCGCTTTATTCTTACAGCACGGAGTATAGTAAGATTACGAGTAAGTGGACGGTCAATTACACGATTTATGACACGAAGGCGAAACGTATTGTCTCTCGGAATTTTATCAAGGACGGAACCGAGAAGTCTATCGTGACTCCTTACGCTTTGGCGGTAAATCCGGAAACAGGCGAGATATTTGTGGGCGATGCCGGGGATTATGTTACCCCGGGGAGGTTGTACTGTTTCGGGCCTGACGGGAAGAAGAAATGGGATGTGCAAACGGGAGATATTCCTGCTCACATTGTGTTTACGACAAGGCCTTTACAGGAGAAAGACGGGAAGGAAGGATAAGTATTAAAGTGATCCTATAAAGAGCTTCCTTGCAAATGTGTACTTGATCATATAAAATAAACCCTAAAAGTTAGACCGAAAACTTTTAGGGTTCATTTCAATTATAGGGCAACCTCTCTTTATTCATGTGTTTTTGAACGAAACCTTAATATATCTGGAATCAATTCGGTGTAAAATGACGAATTTTAGATGATATTGAATTACGGTGTTATTTGTTTGTGAATAATAAATATTGTGAATAATCCAAATGATGGTTCTTAAATCCAAATGGTATTCGTTTTTTATATATTTTTGCAACGATTTTGGTGCCACTCTCTGTTTCAGATAGGTGGTGAAAAGGGAATCAGGTGCGAATCCTGAACAGACCCGCTGCTGTAAGCTCCACTAAAGTCCATGGACATAACTCTCTCCACTGTTTCAATTTGAAATGGGAAGGACGTCCGAGGATGGGGTAAGTCAGAAGACCTGCCAATCAATCATATTGTTTAACGTTCAAGGGAAGGAAGAACGTGGACACCGATAGTTTAATAATTGTCGACTGGATACGCCAAATCTTTTTTTGATTAAAAGGGGATTTATGTTTGCGAAGAGGTTATTTTATATTGTTACTATTATATGGATAGGTATAACGTTTACATCGTGTGATAAGCCGGGAGTACCTTATCCTGGAGGAATAATAGGAGGTGGGGATATTGAAGCTCTTGTATTGAATGAGGGAAAACTTAACACGAATACCGGAACGATTTCGGTGATTTATAAGGACGGTCGTGTTGTGGCAGATGCTTTTCAAGATGTAAATCACCGTCCTATGGGAGACGTGGCGCAATCTATCACGTTGGTAAATGGGAAGTATTTCGTGGCGATGAATAATTCAAAAAAGATAGAGATTGTTGATCCGGTAACTTTTAAATCCGTGGGAACAATTCTTTACACGCAGGCGGGGTATCCTCGGCAAGTGGTGCCAATTTCTTCCACGGAGGCAATTGTGTCCGATCTTGACCGACAATTAGTACGTATCCGGACGGTTGAGCCTTACGGGAAACCATTGGAATATATTTCTATCCCTCGGGCCGTAGAGTATCTGACTGTGGCGGAAAATAAAGTGTTTGGAATAACTCAGGGTGGTTTATATGTATTTGATGCTGATAATATAAAGAAGGAACAAGCTCGAGTTGTTAAGGAGGTATATAATGAGGAGGATACGAAAACTTGTCAGTTACTTGTGGATAAGGAGGGGATGATTTGGGGATTGATGAACGAGCAGGAAGGTGGACAGGTAACAGGTGTTACGTTGAAATGCGTGGATCCCAAGCGGGAGAAGGTGGTGAAATCGTACACGTTATCTTTCGGGGATTCGAATTCACAGACTCCGGGCGAGATTATCGGTTATATTAATTATAACCGTACGGATATTGATCCCACGGGTACTTGGATTTATTTCAGCGTGAAAACTCGTTCGGCTGAAGAAAATAAGGAGGGAGTGAAGGAACAGCAAAGCGTGTACCGGATGAACGTGGAAACGGGAGAATTCAGTCATTATTATGACTTGCCGGAAGTGGGAATGATGTACGGTTTTGCCGTCAGTCCGGAGGGAGATATTTACTTGTGTGATTGTTTGGATTACACGGCGCAAAGAGGTTATGTCCGACATTATTTGAAAGATGGGACGAAGATCAGTCATAAGGTTGGGATTTATCCCGGTCAGGTTTATTTTCCGGGAAATCAACGTTAAAGAGTAAATGATGTTTAAAAGGATAGCAATAGGATGGTGTGTTTGTTTCATCTTGTGTGGAATGGGGGCGGAGGCACAGAAGAAAGATCCCGTGGCGATGTATGGTGTGATAGATACGGTACAGGTAGTCAGTCAGCGTGTTCGTCATGCTAACGAGGCAAGTGCGGGGGCAAAAGTAAGCCGTATAGACCCGGAGATTATGCGGGCAAATAAAACCCGTTCGTTGGCGGAGTTATTAACGGACTACACGGCTATTTATATCAAAAGTTTGGGAATGGGAGCCTTGTCAACGGCATCTTTCCGGGGTGCCAGTCCTTCACAGACCCGGGTGAATTGGAACGGGATTAATATTACCCCACCGATGTCGGGAACGTTTGATTTTTCACAGATACCGGTATTCTTCACGGATAATGTTAGCCTGTATTACGGGAGTAGTCATGTGAAGAACGGGACCGGGGCTATCGGGGGGAGCGTGAACTTATTTACAGATCCAGATTGGAACACTGGTGTTAGTGGAAAGGTCTTAGGAGAATATGGTTCTTACGGGACTTATACTACGGGGGCTCAGGTAAATACTGGTGGACAGAAGTCAAGTTTTAAGACTCGGTTGTATTATCAACATTCTGATAACAATTATACTTATTTGAATAAAATCTTGACGAACGAGCCTTTCCGAGAGAAACGGCAGGATGCTGATTACACGCAATGGGCAGCGATGCAGGAGGGATATTTTCGTTTGTCTCCTTATACCCGGTTGACAGCGGTTGCTTGGTATCAGGAAGGGAAACGGATGTTACCACCCGCACTTGGAGTGGTGAACCAGTCACACGAGCAACAAAGAGAAGTGAATGTGCGGGCGTACACGGGATTGGATTTTACGAAAGGGTTGCATGCTTTACGGGCAAAAGCGGCATGGCTTTATTATCGACAGGAGTATGATAAGTGGTATGCCGGAGGATTATTCGATCCCGAAGGAAATAAGAATCAATCGCACACGTGGCAAGGAATTGCCGATTATACGTTTACCCCGAGAGAGAATCTTGTACTGGGTACGAGCTTGACTTATTCGCATGATTTGATTCGGGTGAGTAGTTATATAGATGTCGATTCTTCGAAGTATACGTTAGGAGACGTGGATTATGATATTCCGGAGGTGGAACCACCGTTCCGGCATAACCGTGACGTGTTCTCCTGGCAGGCTTCGGCATTATGGACTCCTGTGGAGTGGATGATGTTGAATGGGCAGTATATGTTTGAACAAAATGATAGTCGGGGGGTATCTACATGGTCTGCCGGTATGGTGTTTAATTTGTGGGAGAAGGAGTTGCAGGTGAAAGGAAATGTGGCTTATAATTACCGGTTCCCGAGTATGAATGATCTCTACTGGAGACCGGGAGGAAATCCGGACGTGAAGCCGGAAGACGGGTATTCGTATGATGCGTCTGTAGCTTATCGGAAGCAGTTGTATCGTGGTTTATTTTTAGATGCGGAGGTTTCCGGTTATTTGATGTATATAGATAATTGGATTTTATGGTTGCCGAAAGACGGGAATCAATGGGTTTGGACACCACAGAATCATCGTAATGTGAGATCGGAGGGTGTGGAGTTGTACGGGAAATTGACATATGCGATTGGTGATTTGAGGGCAAATGTGTCGGGTAATTATAGTTGGTCGCAGTCCCGTACTCGTAAAAAACAGCACGTGGATGATGGTTCCTACATGAAACAAATCCCTTACGTGCCTCGGTTCAAGTGGAATGTACGGGTAGCTGCCGATTACCGGGGTGCCTTTTTCTCGTGGCAGGTGACTTATATCGGGCGACGTTTTATCACGACGGATCAAGAGTATGCTACGGATCCCTATTCGGTACATAATATTTTGGCGGGATACCGCTACACGTTCCGTAACGGGATGAGTCTGACACCGCAAGTACGGGTAGATAACCTATTAGACACGTATTACGAGTCCACGCAGTATTACCCGATGCCCTTGAGGAATTGCCTAGTGTCGTTGATGTGGGAATTTTAGGAAAATGAATAAATAGTTATATTATACAATGAAGATTAAGATTATGAAAAAGTTTTATTTAGTGCTTTTGGTTTTAGGAATGTTTGTGGGATTTCTGAGTTCTTGTGATGATGATGATAAGTACAAACCCGATGCTTTGGAGTTAGAAATTGTGAGTAAAAGTGGGGTGTTTACCGTTGCAAAAGAAGATACCTTGTTTTTAAAGGCGAAACTGAACAATCCGCAAGAAGTGAAATTCACCTGGACACTGGATGGACAAGAAGTCTCCACGGATTCAGTCTATATGTTTATTGCCGCAAATATGGGGAACTACAAAATTGATGTAAAGGCTACTGATGGCGGAGAAGAGACAACCGTAAGTGTATCTATTGAAGTTTACGGGAAATATAAATATGGAACATTTATATTGAATGAAGGTCAAGTTTGGAAAGGACATTACGGGACTCTTGTCTTTATTAGTCCCAAAGGAATCGTTACCGATAGTGTCTATTTTAAAGAGAACGGGGGATCACTCGGTGGGGGTACACAAGATTTGTACATTAGAAACAACAAGTTATATATCATATCTCAAAACGGTGGGAATGACGGAGGTTTTTTAACCATAGCGAATGCGGAAACATTGAAAAAGGAAAGTAGTTACGAAGATGAATTGGGAAGTACACTGTCAATGCCATCTCATATTGCTGTTCTTGATGATAATGATATTTACATTCGCGATAACAATGGTGTATATCGTTTTAATCCATCATCCAAGGTCCTAACATTTATTGAAGGTTCTGCTGGAGCGAACAAAACGACTATGGCCGTTGCAAACGGTAAAATTTTTGCGGCACAAAGCAATAAACTTATCGTTATTGAATCAAACAAGTCTTCCATTTCAAAAGAAATACCTGTTAGCGGTAACATTTCTGGTGTTATCCCATCTTCCGACGGTAATATATGGCTTGCTTGTAGAGCCAGTGGGGAAGAGCCAGCAAAGATTATAAAGCTTGATGCACAGAGCTATTCCATGCAAGAGAATTCTATTGAAGACGAAACGGCAGGCAAGATATTGAACGGCGGTTGGAATGCAACTCCTTATATTACAGCCAAAGGCGATACATTATACATGGGTAGTGGCAGTACTCCGATGCCTGTTTATCGTCATGTTTTCAGCCAGAAGAAGACTGAGTTCATGGGAGATATGACTGAGAGACTGGATCATGTTCTAACTTTATATAATTGCATCGCTGTACATCCTATTACAGGAGAGGTTTACGCTAATATTATTTCGAGCTATAGTTTGGATCCTGAAAATAAAATCTGTGTTTTTGATTTTAATAATGATAAATTGGCATTGAAGGCCAATTATAAAGGATATACAGAATGTCCTGCTGGTGTATTTTTTACTTATAATTTTGAATGATAACATTCATGAAGAAGAATTTACGTTATATTTTAGCTATTCTGTGTTTTGCGGGAATGTGGATTTCCTGTAGTGATGATGGAGGGAATGATGGGGAAGAGCCGCTTACGGCTCCGGAAGTGTCTGTTCAGAATTTGAGTTTGAAGGATGCTATCCTTCCGGGAAGAACTGTGAGATTGAGAGCGAATATCATTAATACAACAGAGGCAGGCTTGCAGTGGTTCGTGGATGGGAAAGAAGTATCTACTGATACTATTTTCGAGTTCTCATCAGTGAAGGAAGGGGCCTTTCGGATCAAGGTGACTGCTTTTAATAGACTTGGTACTGCATCCGATAGTTTGGACATTCAGGTGATGGATGGGTTCAAAATATCGGATATTACGAACTGGACTGGGAGTGGTGAGAATCAATCGATGTTGGCCATACAATGGATTACCGGAGAAGTGGAGAATTGGTCAAATCCTGAAGATCGTGATGTTTTCTTTCGTGCTTGGGGATATAGATGGGAAAAAGCAAATCCCCCTACGGGACATGATATGATCGTGGATATTGCTAAAAAAGATCCGCGTTTGTTTATTATCGTGGCATCTGATGGTAATCTTGGAATGACAATAAGGGGTTTCGGTTACGATATTGATGGTGATGGAATTGAAATTCAAAGTGAAGATCTTGAATATGGGGATAGAACGTTGAAAGGAATACATTTGACAGAGGCAGATTTCAAGGATGGTATTTATGAACAGAAAGAGGCTGATGTCAATATGGATGGTTTTAACGTAATTTCAGGAGGAGATTATTGGATTGGTGGATGGTATGTAGTTTATCCTTCTTATTGGCTAGGGAGTGGAGAGGCTGTATTAGAATCGAAAGAATATGAATATTCTGGTCTTTATGCAGGTAATCGCTTGCTGGAAAATGAGGAATGGCATACTTGGACATTCTCTCCGATTAATAATGCAGAGAAAAATATATTACCAATACCTCGTTTGTTAAAGGCTGCGCCAAACAATTAGTAAAGGTATTTTGTTGATACAAATGGGGAAAACAATTTTTCGTTTTCCCCATTTTATATTAGACTAATAACTATTTCTCGTATTCTTTCTTGTTCTCCAAGAGTTTTGAGGAGATCTTGTTAATGTTCGAAGCTCCTGATGAGTGCAGGGAGAGGATGATCGGATCGCCGGAGTATGTAGCTTTTGCGGCACCGGAGGTGTGTAGACTGATTTTTTCTTTGACTTGAAAATGAGCTTTTGCAGCTCCCGATACTTCTGCTTTCAGTTCGTTTATCGGAAAGTCTTCCAAGTTTGCTTTTGAGGCTCCCGATACTTCCATTTTGCAGTGTATGGTGTTACCTTTAAGGGAGAGGTTTGATGCCCCGCTAATGTCGAAGGTTGATTCGGGGCTGGTCATTTGTCCTTTGAGGTTTGAGGCACCACTTAGTTCTATGTCAAGTTTTTCTTTTGCTAGGAAGTCTCCACCTACAAGCATTTTGCTGGCTCCAGAGAGGTCCACCTTTAGCTTGGCTGTCGTGAAATCCCCGATTGTTTCCAATTTGCAGACTCCGGTTAACTCCACGTTATCAAGGCTGGTAACGGTAACTTCTGCCGTGAAATGGTCGTCGTCATTATTTCTTTTATTTTTAGTGGTAATTTTTCCTTCGATATAGATTTGTAATTTTCCATCGGAATCCAGTTTCAGAACGAGTTGTTTTTCGAGTCGGGCCGGAATGTTTACGGTGACTCCGGTGGTGTTACCTTGTTTCGTTGTGATACTGAAGATTCCGTGAGCCTTGATTCCGGTGATTTTTTGTCCCTGGAATCGGGAAACGGTGATTTGCTCTTGTGCGAAAGCTCCGACTATCGAGAGGCAGAGAACGAAAATGACAAACAATATTTTTTTCATAATAATCTGTTTTTATGATGGGACGCTTAAAGGTAATGAAAAGTTACAGGTATGGGTGTTATTTTCTAAAAAAAGGGAGAATGAGGAGAAGCATGGAAAGAACTTTTCTGATGATAAATTGAATCAAACCAATTATATTTTATACATTTGTTCCCATTAAAGTTCTTTACAACACGTAATCAGACTGCTCAGGTGCCTCGTTTTGACGAGGAGAATAGGGAACCGTGTGAGAATCACGGACTGTCGCGCAACTGTAATCACCAGAAGGGTTTTGCCACTAATGTCCACTGTCCAGGGGATGGGAAGGACGGCAAAATGGTGAAAGTCAGGATACCTGCCTTTGCGGATTGACAATGCTTTCGCGGAATGAAGCTAAGGTCAGACTTATCAACCCGGTTGAGATACTTGGGGCGTATTTTTCTTATTTCTTTCCTTTATTTCGTGTGGAGCTAAATAGTGTATAAACTAATTTAGTATGAGAAAATCGTTTGAAAAATTTCTGGAAAGACAAGATGCCTTAGCCCGGCAATACGGTAAGGAGTATGAGGACAAACAACACAACCGGGGAAAACTTACCGCTCGGGAACGGATTACATTTCTTTTCGATGAGGGGACATTTGAAGAGGTGGATGCTTACTCACCTTCTGCGGCGACTTCTTTTGGTAAAGCAGTACGTTCATACGGGGATGGGGTGATTGCCGGATTCGGCACGGTGAACGGGCGTCAGGTTTTTGCTTATTCGCAAGATTTTAACGTGCAGGGTGGTTCGTTGGGTTCCGTGCATGCGGCCAAGATTATAAAAGTACAGGATATGGCTCTGAAAACGGGATCGCCTGTCGTGGGATTGATTGATTCGGGAGGAGCCCGGATTCAAGAGGGGGTGGCTAGTTTGGCCGGGTATGCGGGAATATTCCGACGGAATGTACTCTCTTCCGGAGTAATCCCTCAGATTTCAGTTATTATGGGGCCGGCTGCCGGAGGGGCTGTTTATTCTCCAGCCTTGACTGATTTTATTTTTATGACGGCAGCAACCAGTTATATGTTCGTGACCGGACCTAACGTGGTGAAACAGGTACTGAATGAAACAATATCTCCCGAAGAACTTGGAGGTGCATCTGTACATGCCGTGAAATCAGGTGTGGCGGATTTTGTTTTTAATGATGATGAAAATACGTTATTGGGGGTAAAGATGTTATTATCTTACCTGCCTTCCAATAATATCGAGAACGCTCCTTTTCTGGTGACGGATGATCCGGTTGACCGGATAGAAGAGAGTTTGCGGGATATTGTTCCTGAAGATCCGGATAAGCCTTATGATGTGAGGGATGTTATCCGTTTGATTACAGATAAAGGAAAATTTTTGGAGATTGCGGAGAGTTACGCTCCCAATATCATTATTGGGTTGGCCCGATTCGGGGGATTCGTGACCGGGATTATTGCGAATCAACCCAAAGTTATGGCGGGTACTTTGGATATGAATTCATCGGTGAAAGCTGCTCGTTTTATTAATTTCTGTGATAGTTTTAATATTCCGGTTGTTACTTTGGAGGACGTTCCCGGTTTCCTTCCGGGGGCCGATCAGGAACATGCCGGAATTATCCGGCACGGAGCCAAGCTCCTATATGCTTACACGCGGGCGACGGTTCCCAAGATTACCGTGGTCTTGCGTAAATCATACGGGGGTGCTTATATCGTGATGAACAGTAAGGGAATTGGCGGAGATTATAATTTTGCATGGCCGACAGCCGAGATTGCTGTTATGGGACCGGAAGGGGCTATTGCTATTCTTTATCATAAGGAATTTGCCGCTGCTGATGATCCGGTAGCTTTGAAAAAAGATTTGTTGGCGCAGTATAGGGA
>NZ_JBCOSQ010000032.1:0-7496 GCF_040920905.1 Butyricimonas sp. RTP31003st1_G1_RTP31003_210430
AGTAACTGCCGCTCCAACATATCATGCAATCGATCGGGCGAATCGTATTTCTCAGCATTCAGGTCTAGGTGTAGCACAGCGTGGACGTTCCATTCTGTTTCCAACCGCTCAATGGCAAGCCCCTTGAAAAGTTCTCGTTTGCCTAGGAAATAGGCCTCCATCGTGGAAAGCAACAAACTTTTACCAAAGCGCCGAGGGCGGCTGAGGAAATAGGGCTTCCCCATAGTCGCAAGACGATAGACAAACTCTGTTTTATCGACATACACGAAGTCATTTTGACGAATGTATTCGAAACTCTGTATGCCGATAGGCATCTTGCGAGGAAGGGATAATATTTGATTCATGAACGTTCTCTTTACTTTTATTTAGGCAAAGTTACGAAAAACTTATTTATAAAGTTCATGGTTCATAAAGTTTATAAGCCCCATCCAGAGTATCTAGCCCATTTGTTCGCCCGTGATTATCCCCTAGTCTATCGATAGACTAGGGCAAAACATAGCATCTTCACAGCATGAACATAGCAAGAACAATCTTCCATGTACTTGCCGTATTCCTGTGATGTAATTGTTTGGTATTTGTCCTAGCCCATCCCTAGCCATACCCTAGGGTAATGACAAGGCAGCAATGATCAAATCGTTTCAAAGTATTTCACCAACTTATCATGAGGCACTGAAACACAGATACGGGAATAATTCTTCGCGTACTCCTGCCGGGTTTTCGTGAAGAAAGAAAGTGATACGGCACCGATATAGTGTTCCAGCAACTCCTCCTCACCACGATTCACGATCACGAAAATGCCTCGTGGCGTGGTTCCATGATAAAATTCTTCCGCCAGCAAGCCTCTCGCCCGCAAATACTCGATATTCAAAGCTATATCCCGGGTAGTACGCTCTTTAAATGCCGTCACGGCCTTTTTCCCTTCCGGCGTTGTCAGCAAGCGTAACACGAGTTCCTGTGCAAAACCGTTAATCCCGTTCGTGTTATACATCACCCTCACCTCCAACTCATCATGCAACTCTTTGTTACACGTGTGGATAAACCCAAGTCGCTGGCCACTCAACCCGACCGACTTGCTAAAACTTTCCGTGATAATCACGTTATCCAGATTCATCAGACGCGTGTAGTAATCATCCGAAGCATCCATAAACAACCGACGATAGGGACAATCATAAAAAATCACCACCCCGGCATCATTCAACGCCCGAATAATATTCAATTGTTCCTCGTCATCATGTTTGTCTCCCAGCGGGTTACTCGGATCACTAATTAACACGGCATTTCCCCGCAAACGATCGATCATCGGGAGTAAATCCGATTGACTGTCATATCCTTCGCTCTCCACTGAACGAATCTTGAGCATTTTGAAATAACATCCCCAATAATACGAGGGCAGGAATAACTTTCCGATATTCACGGTCTGTGCCACGAGATCAAGGGCATGCATTCCCCCTGCCGTAATTAATATATTATCCGGCGAAGACTTTCCGGCAAAAAACTCCTCGTTAATTGCCGCTCGTAAGTCCGGACGCCCGGCTCCATGCGGGTACACCTGTATCTCCGGAGAATTAAAGTTTATCGATTTCACGACTTCTGTCAAGTCGATATTTACCACTTGATTCACACCCCGGTTCAAGGGCAAATACTCTTTCCCACTCTTCTGGGAAAGTTCTTTCAGCGTCTCCCCGATTTGCACGATACGGGAAAGAGCGGCCCCACTCTTATTTATTTTCATCGCAATCCAGCGTTTTTAATTATCGTTCTGTTTCAATCGTTCGTTAATCAAATCCCTGTATTCGTAATAAAGGTCTTCCAGCAAAGGCATCTTCTCGGCAAAGAAAGCGTATATCCGCTCGTGATCCTCCACCCGGTAAAGGTTTACCCCCCGCAACTCGAAATAAATCGCGCTGATCTCCTGCCCCTCGATCCCGGTATACTCCTCTTCCCACTTCAACTCGTCACCGCACTCGGCCCGAAATAACGTCTGGTAAGATAACATACATTCGTACACCTCGAACCGACGTAACTCATTTTTATGGTCTATTTGGAATAACACGAGAGCCTTCTCCCGGTCCGCGTAAAATTTCAACTGAGTGGATCGTATCTTCACCCCCGTGAGTACCCATTTCCGGTAAATATGTTTCCGCTTGCAATAGCGCTTGAAACCTTCCCAGAATTTCACCCGAATCTCTTTTGCCTCTTCTTTCGTGAACACCTCTGATAAATTAAAATTAGTATGCAGGGACAACCCCGCAAATATAACAAAAATTGCAAAGTATTTCATATATTTGCGGGAGTGATAAAGTTTAAGGTTCATAAAGTCCATAAGGTCTATAAAGTTTATAAAGTCAATGGACCCTTGCGGGCGTTTGGTCCACGATAGTCCAAGTTGCCGTTAAACACCGTCCGAAGGACACCCGTCACTTTAGACCTTATGAACTTTATGAACTTTATAAACCCATTATTTATGTTGACATTAAAATACTATCAAGATAAAATCGAGGCCGGATGTGACGAGGCCGGGAGGGGATGTCTGGCAGGACCGGTTTTCGCGGCAGCGGTAATCCTTCCTGAAGACTTTTCCAACGAAATGCTTAACGACTCGAAACAACTCTCTGAAAAGAAACGGGATGAATTGCGCACGATCATTGAACGGGAAGCCCTCGCGTGGGCCGTGGCCAGCGTGGATAATAACGAAATCGACAAAATCAACATCCTCAACGCCTCCATCGAAGGGATGCATCGGGCATTGGCACAACTAAGTGTCACCCCGGAACATATTCTGATTGACGGCAACCGGTTCAAACCCTACCGGAACATCGAACACCATTGCATCGTAAAAGGGGACGGGAAATACATGGCTATCGCGGCAGCCTCCATTTTGGCCAAAACACACCGGGACGAATACATGAAAAAATTGCATGAAGAGTACCCCGTTTACGACTGGATCAGCAACAAAGGCTACCCGACCAAAAAACACCGGGAAGGCATTTTGCTCCATGGAGTTACCCCTTATCATCGACAAAGTTTCACGTTGCTCGACCCGCAACTAAAACTAGATTTCGATCACTAAAAATAACAAATGGTACGATAGTTGTTACCCCTCAATAGAGGTAAACTTTTAATTTTTAACTTTTAGTTTTTAACTTTTAACTTAACCCTATGCCCGTAATCAATTCCATCATATCCATGTTCTCGACCAAAAGGTTGGCACAAATCGATTTCTTCAAAGAAAACCCGATTCAGGTGCAACGAGACACGTTGGTTGAATTACTTCGCAGAGCCGCTGACACGGAGTACGGACTGAAATATGATTTCGACTCTATTTTGACGGCAGAACAATACCGGGAACGCCTGCCCATCATTCACTACGAAGAGCTGGCCCCTTATTCAGAGCGATTAATGAACGGCGAGCAAAACCTGTTATGGCCGGAACCCATCACGTGGTTTGCCAAATCGTCAGGCACAACAGCGGCAAAAAGCAAGTTTATCCCGGTCAGCAAAGAATCTTTGGAAAGCTGCCATTTCCGAGGCGGTAAGGATGTTATCTCCATTTTCAATAAACTATACCCGGATGCACAAGTATTCAACGGGAAGACCTTGGCTCTAGGGGGAAGTAGCGAAATATCCAAGACAAACAACAACTGCCGTTACGGAGACTTGTCCGCCATATTAATCTCCAACACCCCGTTCTGGGCCAACATGATGAAGACCCCCGACCAATCGATCATGCTCATGAGCGAATGGGAAGAAAAAATTGAAAAGATATGCGACACCACAATCAAAGAAGATGTACGCAGTCTCGCGGGGGTACCCTCTTGGTTCCTCACGCTCATCAACCGGATTCTGGAACGCACGGGAAAAAGCAACCTTCACGAAGTATGGCCCAACTTGGAACTATTCATTCACGGTGGCATAAACTTCACCCCCTACCGGGAACACTACAAACGCCTGTTGCCCGACCCGAAAATGAAATACATGGAAACCTACAACGCATCGGAAGGTTTCTTCGGATTACAGGATGATCCCGGCGACTCGTCCATGCTGTTAATGCTGGACTATGGCGTTTACTATGAATTTGTTCCGATCAGCGAACTGACTAAACCGCATCCCCGGGCTCTTCTATTGGAAGAAGTAGAAACCGGGGTGAACTACGCTCTTGTTATTTCCACGAATGGTGGATTATGGCGCTACATGATCGGGGATACGATTATGTTCACCTCTACCCGTCCTTACAAATTCAAAATCACGGGACGCACAAAGTTATTTATCAACGCTTTCGGAGAAGAATTAATTATCGACAACGCCATCGAGGCCCTAAAACAGACCTGCGAAAAAACCGGAGCCACAGTGATGGCATTCACGGCTGCCCCGGTATTCATGGAGGATGGTAAAAAAGGAGCCCACGAATGGATTATCGAATACGGAACTCCCCCCGCGGACTTGGAAAACTTTGCCAATATCCTTGATACGGAACTGAAAAAAGTAAATTCCGACTACGAGGCGAAACGCTATAAAGATATGTCACTTCAGCGTCTGATTCTCCATGTAGCCCGTCCGAACCTCTTCAATGACTGGCTGAAAGAAAAAGGAAAACTTGGCGGACAGAATAAAGTACCGCAATTGTGGAATGACCGCACGCACATCGATGAATTACTAAAAATGAATCAAGGATAAGATTCAGATAATGAATCCCTCGCCGACAAAACAAGAAAAAGTTTATAATAATTATAAACTTTTTCTTGTTTTAGCCCGTATCTTTGTAAAAAATTCACACACATATGAGAAAAACAACTATTTTAATGATGATCGCCGTGACGCTTGGCTTCTCCGGCTGTAAAAGTAACAGCGGAGACAAAGCGCAACTGACTGCCAACGAATGGCAACTGAAAGAGATGACCACCACAAAGGGGAAAACCACTCTTCCGCAACGAGTACCCACCCTCATGCTGACCGACACCAACACGATGTACGGATTCTCCGGGTGTAACCGATTTTTCGGAAGATACTCCACGGAAGGTAACACCATCAAGTTAGAACCGGGTGGAAGTACCATGATGGCTTGTCCGGATCTCCAATTCGAGCATGAATACATTCAGACTTTGGCTGCCATGACCTCGTACAGCGTTAAAAACAAAGAATTGAAATTAACGGATAAAGACCGGAAACAAACTCTTGTTTTCGTGCCTAAAACAGAAGAAAAAGTAATTGGTGTCGCAAACGACGCCCACGGATGCAACGGTGCGGCAGGATACACCTGGTCTGAAGCTAGAAAAGACTGTATCCGCTTGTTCGAATCCGGTGTTCGCATGAACCCGGCTAACGATCCGCAAGCAACGCTTTCCACCTTCATCGTGTTCTCCACCGATTCCACGTTAGCCGAAGTATTTATTCCCAACATGGAAAACCACCCTCTACTGAACAGACGTGAACTACCGAAAGGCGGTTATGCATGGAACGTGGAAGATGACGACACCTATAACGTAAGACAAGTAAACGGACAATGGATCATCGAACAACGCGGTGAAACATTATACACCGAAACCCCAGAAAGCGTGATTAACGTGGTATTCCAAGGCGGTGACGGTAAAACCAAAATGCTATACCAAGTAGAAGTAACCTTCTACCCCGCGGAAGAACTGGCAGTCGTAACACTTGACGACCAGACCTACGAGCTACCACAGCAACGCATGGCTTCCGGTTTCATGTACAAAAACGATCAAGTAAGCCTGATGGGAAAAGGGAAAGAAGCCGAATTAACCCTCCCCGACGGAAAAGTATTGAAACTACATGAAAAGAAGTAGGAAATGAGTTCGTAAAGTTTATAAGGTTCATAAAGTTTATAAGGTCCTTGGACCCCTTCGGGGCGCTTTGTCTGCGGTAGCTTGAGCTGCCGTAAGTATTGTCCGAAGGACACCCGTCACTTTATAAACTTTATGAACCTTACAAACTTTATAACTTAATAATCAGCACCGTCACGTAAGCCGAAACCCCCTCTTCTCTCCCCTCAAAGCCCAGTTTCTCCGTCGTGGTAGCCTTGATGGTTATCTCATCTACATCAATCCCCATAATTTCAGACAAACACTCCCGCATCTCCAAGGTCCGCATTTTAATTTTCGGCCTTTGCAGGCATATCACGCAATCAATATTACCAATAGCAAATCCCTTGTTCTCAATCATATCGATCACCTTCTTCAACAGAATTTTACTATCAATACCCTTGTAAGCGGGGTCCGTATCCGGGAAATATACCCCAATATCATCCAGCCCGGCAGCACCCAAAAGTGCATCACATATCGCGTGAATCAACACATCCCCATCCGAATGAGCCACGCACCCTTTTTCATGTTCCAGTTTAATCCCTCCTAACCAAAAGTCCAGTCCCGGCTCCAGCCGATGGACATCGATCCCTATACCTGTTTTTATTTTCATTGTAATAATATTATTATCCTGCAATATTAATGAAAAAACCGTTCATGGTTCATTTATTTTTATAAATTTGTCACTCTGATCGGATATTATGAAAAGATGAAAGAGCTTGAATCAATATATAATTCTTTTCTGGCAGGTAGCCGGATTACAACAGACTCCCGAGAGGTAAAAACAGGAGATATATTCATTGCCTTAAAGGGTGAAAATCACAACGGTAACACCTTTGCAGAGAAAGCCGTGGCCCAAGGAGCGAAACACGTCGTTATTGATGAGGCCGCCTACAACACGGCTCCCCAATGCGTACTCGTTCCCGACACCCTGCGATTCCTGCAACAACTAGCCAACCACCACCGCCGGAAATTGAACATCCCCATCTTGGGAATCACCGGGACAAACGGCAAAACCACCACGAAAGAATTATGTCACGCCGTTCTTTCCAAAAAATATAATACCGTTGCCACGAAAGGCAATTTAAACAACCATATCGGTGTACCCCTCACCCTGTTAAGCATGGACGCCTCCACGGAATTCGGTATCGTGGAAATGGGGGCCAACCATCCGGGGGAAATAAAAGAATTATGTAAGATTGTTGAACCGGACTACGGTATCATCACGAACATCGGGTACGCCCACTTGGAAGGATTCGGGAGTTACGAAAATATCACCCAAACCAAAAGAGCCCTTTACGAATCCGTGAAGGAGAAATCGGGAATTTTATTCGTGAACGGGGAAGATAAATTGTTGTGCCAACTATCGGAAGACCAAAAAAGATACACCTACGGCATCGACGGACATTTCACGAACGGGGAAGTCGTTCAGACCACCCCTTACCTCGTGTATGCCTTGAAAACCCATCACGGACAACTATACATCCGGACGAAACTCATCGGGGGATATAACTTCGACAACGCCATGGCAGCCACCACGGTTGGAACATATTTCAATATCGATCCTTTACAAATACAGGCCGCCATCGAAGCTTACACTCCCTCTAACCTTCGCTCGCAACTACTGAAAACGGAACACAACACGATCATCCTGGATGCCTACAACGCTAACCCGAGCAG
>NZ_JBCOSQ010000032.1:7649-52678 GCF_040920905.1 Butyricimonas sp. RTP31003st1_G1_RTP31003_210430
GGTATTCCTCGTGGGGTCGAGTTTTGAATCCATCGCAAATAACTATACCTTTACGCGTTACTTCCCCGACACGGACACGCTGATCGAGTATCTCAAAGCGAACGAGATCCGCCACGCTTTTATCTTGATAAAAGGTTCACGGGGAAATAAACTGGAAAGGATTACAGAATACTTATAAAACAACAGACCATGAACGACAGAGTTGTCATCATACCGACCTATAACGAAAAAGAGAATATCGAAAACATTCTCCGTTATGTTTTTAAACTGGAACCGAAGTTTGATGTGCTCGTGATAGAGGACAACTCTCCCGACGGCACGGCCCAGATTGTAAAACGTCTGCAATCCGAGTTCCCACAACTTCACATGATCGAACGTAAAGGAAAACTAGGACTCGGAACGGCCTATATCACCGGATTCAAATGGTCTCTGGAACACGGGTATAACTACATCTTCGAGATGGATGCGGATTTCTCCCATAACCCCGATGATCTGGTCAAATTGTATCACGCCTGCGAAAGCGGGGAAGGCGATATGGCGATCGGCTCCCGTTACGTTACAGGTGTTAACGTCGTGAACTGGCCCATGGGACGGGTTCTCATGTCCTATTTTGCCTCCAAATATGTAAGATTCATCACGGGCATGAAAATACATGATGCCACAGCCGGATTCGTTTGTTACACCCGGAAAGTCTTGGAATCCATTGACCTCGATAACATCCGTTTCAAAGGCTACGCCTTCCAGATCGAAATGAAATTCACAGCGTGGACCTTGGGATTCAAGTTGAAAGAAGTCCCCATCATTTTCACAGATCGTACCCTCGGCACGTCCAAAATGAGCGGTGGCATCTTCAACGAGGCCTTTTGGGGTGTCATCACGATGAAACTCCGGAGCTTGGGAAAACGTAAGAAAATTGAAAATGGAGAATGGAGAATGGAAAATTAAGCTACCCCCTCTAACTCCCCCTTACACAGGGGGAGGATGTGCCGCAGAGGAACATTGAAGCGCCTTCTCGCGTTCGTTTCTCCCCTTGTGCAAGGGGGAGCCAGAGGGGGTAGTTAAAGCGTCAGCCTCGTGCGGCCGGAATCTAAAATTTAAAATCTAAAATCTAAAATCAATATGCGTATATTACTTCAAGGCGGAACCATCATAAACGAGGGGAGAACCTTCAAAGGGGATCTCCTGATTCACAACGATCGTATCGAGAAAATCATAGAAGGCGAATTGGATTCAGTTCCTGGGGACATCAAAGTTATCGATACCACGGGGAAATATATTATACCGGGAGTGATTGACGATCAAGTACACTTCCGCGAACCCGGCCTCACGCACAAAGGAGACATCCGGGAAGGTAGCCGGGCGGCAGCAGCCGGGGGCGTGACCTCTTTCATGGATATGCCTAACGTGAAACCACCCACCGTAACCAACGAATTACTTCGGGAAAAACAACAGATAGCCAAGGAGAACGCGGCTGTCAACTACTCGTTCTACCTCGGTGCCACCGTTGACAATATCGACGAGATTAAAAAGGTCGATCCGCACACGACTTGCGGCATTAAAGTTTTCATGGGTTCCTCCACGGGTAATATGCTGGTGGATAGTCGGGAGGCTTTGGAAAAGATATTTGCCGAATCCCCCATTCTTATCGCAACCCATTGCGAGGATTCGCCCACGATAGACCGTAACTTGGAACTATACAAGCAACAGTACGGGGAAGACATTCCTCCTTTCTGCCATCCTTTGATCCGCAGCCGGGAGTGTTGCTACACCAGCTCTTCGCTGGCAGCCGAGCTGGCACGTAAACACAACAGCCGCCTGCACATACTTCATTTAAGCACGAAAGAAGAATTGGAATTACTAGATCAAGGTCCCCGCACCCAAAAACACATCACCGGGGAAGTATGCGTTCACCATCTTTGGTTCAATGATCAGGCCTACCACACCAAAGGCAACCTCGTCAAGTGGAATCCTGCCATCAAAACCGAAGAGGATCGGCAAGCCCTGTTACAAGCCTTGAATGACAACCGTTTGGACATCATCGCCACGGATCACGCTCCCCATCTCCCGGAAGAAAAAGCCGGAGTGTACACCAAATCAGCCAGCGGTGGCCCGATGGTACAACACTCGCTGACCGTCATGTTAGAACTCATGGAGAAAGGCCAGATCACGCTTGAAAACATCGTGGACAAAATGTGTCATGCCCCTGCCGACATTTTCCATGTCGAAGAAAGAGGCTACCTGCGGGAAGGCTACAAGGCTGACATCGCTATTTTCGAAAAACACCCGTGGACCGTGAAGAAAGAAAACTTACTTTACAAATGCGGCTGGTCACCACTCGAAGATATGTCCTTTACCTACCGGGTAAGCATGACGCTCGTGAACGGGCAAATCGTGTACGATCATGGTAAGATCAATGACGACGTGCGCGGGGAAATGCTAACGTTCTATTAATCTACAAAACCAAAAGCACACAGGCCGCAATGAACAACAGGAACAACACGTTCCCCAGCCAACGGGTTCGGTGTGAAATAAAGTATTGAGTAAACATATAAGATAACGGGATCGCTGTAATCAAGGTGATCCCGTGACAATTAAACGGGATAAAAAACAAAGAACTCCCCACGAAAAGCAACATGGACAACATCGACAACATACCCCGCCGTTGCGCCACGATCGCCATCGGGTAGTTCACCACAACATTATACAAGGATACAACGATCAGCACACCGATCACGACAAAAGCGACCACTTTCTCAGGCATTATTTTCCAGAACACTTGTCCGCTTGTCAATGCCTGCACGAACACATCCGGTAATGTTGCCAACCGATCCGTCAGGAAGTAATAACATCCCGTGAAAAATAACGCGGAAAAGATCCCGATAAACAGCGCCACCAAATCCTTCAACGCCGCCCTTCCCGAAAAAGGTAGGACGATAATCGCCCAAACGATCAGCATGATCAATTTCGGGCAAAGCAAAACCGCCAGCGTGGAAAAAAGCCCGAAACCAAACACCGGCGAGTTGGATTGTGTGTTCACGATGGCCGATTGCAAACGAGCCACGGCCAACACAACACACAAAGCTGCCACCAGATAATTACTCACCCCGTAACGACAAATCACACCGATACACAACAAGGCATAAACCACCGCCGGGAGAACCGTGATATGAGACAAAAACTTATACCGATCGGCAACAAAGAATACCAGAAACGACAAGCATAACAAAGCCAGTACCCCAATTTCCTTCCACCACAAACCGCCTTGTTCCTGGAAAGCAGGAATGGAAATAACGCCCAAATCCGGACAAACGGAAAAATCATCCGGTCCGAAAGTAAAACGTAGAAATGCAATTGCTGCCAAAATAAATGGCAGCAAATACAGCATATAAACCCTCTTGGTTTTTAAAATGGCGTTAAATCTCATCATCCACCATTTTACAAATCAAAACCTATATCTCTTCTGAAATTCATCCCGTCGAAATGAATCTTGGCCACGTTCTCGTAAGACTGGGCCAAAGCCTCCCGCATTGTCTTCCCGAACGAACTCACGGCAATCACGCGTCCCCCGTTCGTCACGACCTTCCCGTCTGCCAACTTCGTCCCCGCGTGGAACACGATACTCCCCTTCACGTCCGGTACACCCGTGATCTCCTTTCCTTTCTTGTAATCCCCGGGATACCCCTGAGAAACAAGCATCACGGTCGTACAGAAACGATCATCCAGTTCAAACGCCGCCTGTTCCAGCTCCCCTTTGGCCATCGCCTCGAAAAGAGACAAAATATCCGTTTTCAATCTCGGCATCACCACTTCCGTCTCCGGATCACCCATACGCACGTTATACTCGATCACGTAAGGATCACCACCAACATTCATTAGGCCGAAAAAGACAAATCCCTTGTAGTCAATCCCGTCTTTTTGTAATCCCTCGATCGTGGGGCGCACCACCCTCTCTTCCACCTTCCGGTTGAACTCTTCATTGGCAAACGGCACCGGGGAAACGGCCCCCATACCACCCGTGTTCAACCCCATATCACCCTCACCGATACGCTTGTAGTCTTTGGCAGAACCCAATATTTTATAACTTTTCCCATCCGTCAGTGCGAACACGGAAAGCTCTATACCTTTCAAATACTCCTCGATCACCACCTGATTCCCGGCCTTCCCGAACTTTCCTCCCAACATCAACTCCAACTCCCTCTTCGCCTCTTCCAAATTATCCAGAATCAACACGCCTTTCCCGGCAGCCAACCCGTCCGCTTTCAACACGTAAGGCGGTTTCAACGTCTCCAAAAAAGCAAACCCTTTTTCAAGATTATCCTTCGTCACCGTCAAATAACCGGCTGTCGGGATATGGTGGCGGAACATAAATTCCTTCGCAAAATCCTTACTTCCTTCCAGAATAGCACCCGCTTTTCCCGGTCCCACGATCATCAGTCGGGCAAAACGAGCGTCTGCCTCAAAATAATCCCGAATACCCTCCACCAGAGGATCTTCCGGTCCGACAACTAGCATATCGATAGCGTTATGTTCCACGAAATTTGCCAACGCCTCGAAATCCGTTACCTTGATATTTACATTTTCAGCTATCTCTGCCGTCCCGGCATTTCCCGGAGCAACATATAACTTTGTTAATCTTTCACTCTGATTTATTTTCCACGCCAACGCATGTTCGCGTCCACCGCTACCCAATAATAATACTTTCATCCTATTTTAGTTACAAGTTTACAAGTTACAGGTTACAAGTTGAATCCCGACACGTTCATCGGCAGGTGCGTTATTATTCCCAAGAACCTGTAACATACAACCTGTCAACTTGTAACTCGGCCTTGCCGAAAACACAAAGATAAGGCTTTAGCATAAATCATAAATCATAAATCACAAATAAATTTGGAGTAATTGACGGATTTCTATAACTTTGTTAAAAATCAAGGCCATGAACAGATACACTACCAATGGCGAAGAGGGAGAAATTCTCCCGAATTTACTCGGAATCACGGACGAAGAGACTCTTCACAATGCGGAGTTCGAAGGCTTCTTGATGGCAGAAATCTTGTTCACGGAAAAGCTAACGCCCAAGACAAAATTTTCAGTCAAATACATCTGTGACATTCACCGCACGGCGCTAAAAGAACTCTACTCCTTTGCCGGGCGTTTCCGTTCCGTCAACATTTCCAAAGGCGGATTCGTGTTCCCGGCCGGAAGATTTATCCCGGATAGTATGCGCATTTTCGAAGAAGAAATTCTTTCCCAACTCCCTGATCACTACACCAGTCAACAAGCTCTGATAAAAGACATCGCCAAAGTACACGGTGAATTACTCTTCATCCACCCGTTCCGGGAAGGCAACGGCAGAACATCTCGTATTCTCGCCAACCTCATGGCACGAAAACAAGGTTATCCCGGCTTAAACTTCAAAAGGATTGATTTTAATGAATATATTATCGCTGTTCAGCAAGTAGCACGAAAAGACTACTCCAGAATGGAGCAGATTATCGCTTACACATTTTAAGCTTCAAATCCACCCGCTCCAAAATAGTATAAGCAGTTTCTTGGGAAATCTTTATCCCTTCCAGTTGAAACGAGGCAATCATTCCTTGCAAAATCTCTTCCCGAACCGTGGCATTTTTTACAAGCTGCGGCATCTTTTCTTTTATTTTTTCCATATTACAAATATACGACTTTTCCCCTTATTATCAAAGCAATTCATCCACAAATTCCCCTCTTTTTAACCTGAAACTTGCAACCTGTAACCACCCTACGATCACCTCCACGTTTCCTCCACCGTGTAATTCAAAAAGCGATTAAAAGGCTGCATCAGTAAAAGTCGCTCCACACACCGTTCAACCACGTCTTCCCCCTCGAAAAACGAATCGGGAACATAATTCGATACCGTGTAAGATTTGTATTTCAACAAATCCCCTTCCGGAAAATCGGCAGAAAAAGGTGCAGGCACCTTTTTCAACTTCTCCCCCTCCAACACGTAATGTTTTTGGAACTCCGCATCCCGGATAATTCCCGTAAACTCATCTATATTATCATACACGTCTTTCCGCAAAGCCTTCAGCAACGATGGTTCCGGACACCAAATACCACCCCCTATCATACAATTCCCCGGTTCTATATGCACGTAATATCCCGCCCGGGGACTTTGCTTACCACCCTTCACCATGTATGCCCCGATATGCGTCTTATAAGGTTCCTTATTGGGTGAAAACCGGACATCCCGGTAAATTCTGAAAATACAATCTTTCGCCGTCAACCCGTCCACGTCCGGCTCCGTCACGGCCAATGCCGGAATTACCCGGTTAATGAAATCCTCATGTCCGGCCTTTACAGCCAAATACCACTCTTTATGCGCATTAAACCACTCCCGGTTATTATTCTCCCTCAACTCTTCCAAAAACCGGAACACTTCCGCCATTGAAAAGTTACAAGTTACAGGTTCTTTCATTTTCAATTCTCCATTTTCAATTTTCAATTTCTCGGCACCCATTTCACCTCTTCCAGCCCGCAATCCTTTGCCAGCTTACGCCCCAGCACGAACAAATAATCGGAAAGGCGATTCACATACCGCACGATAATATCCTCCACCTCTATTTCCTCGCTCATATCAATAATCCGGCGTTCCACCCGACGGCAAACCGTACGGGCAATATGACAAGCCGACACCTCCGGCCGTCCTCCCGGCAACACAAAATATTGCAGTGGCGGCAACTCCTCGTCCATCTTGTCTATCGCCCTCTCCAAAAAAGCCACGTCCTCATCCGTGCAAGGCAATTTTTTCTGCATATTACTCACAGCCGTGTCCGTCGCCAAGTTTGCCCCGACCACGAACAGCACGTTTTGAATCTCGATCAACTGTTTCACACTCTCCCCATCAATCGGGTACGACCGAATCATCCCCAAATGACTGTTCAACTCGTCAACACCCCCGTAAGCCTCTAACCTCACGTTATTCTTTGCCACCCGGGTTCCCCCGATCAAAGCCGTCGTCCCCTTATCTCCTGTTTTCGTGTAAACTTTCATACTGATTTTAGATTTTAAATTTTAGATTCCAACCGCACAAACCCTACCCCTTCCATTCTAACTTTTATCTTTTAGTCTTTATCTTTTAACTTAAATAATCACATTATACTTTCCCTTCTGCAATCTCGTGTCAAAGAACACGATCCCGTACCACATCATGTCGATCGAAACAGTCCCCTCCTGCCTTAATTGTCGCCATGCCAACGAATTAAAATGCCCCTTGTAAATATCTTTAATCACTATACATAGCGGGCCTCGCCTGCGCACTCGCAAAACCTCTTCCCAAGTTTCATCCCAATCCTCCTCGAACGCTCTCCCCAAGAAAACCATATCGATCTCGCGACCTTTCAAATCTCCCGGCTTCACCTGTTCCGTGTACTCGGCCCCCGGACATGCACATCCCCCGTTCAACAACACCATCTGTTTCGAAACAGCCGCCAGATACATGGAAACCCACGGCGATCGAACCCCGACACACAGCACGTTCCGGTAAGAAAAATATTCTGCCAACCGAAAAAGTAAACGATACAATTTCCGCTCTTTCTCCCGAATATTTCCCTTCGATTCAATTCGTTCAAAATCGTAATAAACCGCTTTTTCCTTTATGACATTCGTGATCAAATCAAAAACGAACGGGGAATGTACCCCGTATCCCCTTTTATGTCGAAAACGAATGGCATGTTTAAATCGTTGTTTTAAATAATTATACATCTCCCGGTAAACTGTCTGTCCAAATTATTTATTCCACGAAATTAAAATTTATTCCCGATATGCTCAACTAAAGTCATCTATTTTTTTTACTTTCGTTCGAGAAATGAACCATCGAAAACTTGTATTTTGGAACTGGCAGGACTGAACATAAAATTCGTACCGGGTGTTGGAGAGAAAAGAGCCTCGTTGCTGGAGCAGGAAATGGGCATCCAAAGCTACGAGGATATGCTCTATTACATCCCCTACAAATACATTGACCGAACCCGTGTCTACACGATCCGGGAACTTACATCAGACCTCCCCTATATTCAGGTAAAAGCTAAAATCACGAACCTCACGTCCGTCGGCGTGGGCAAACAGACGCGCATGGTCGCCACGGCCTACGACGGAACCGGGGAATTGGAACTCGTGTGGTTCACGGGCCACAAATACCTCTCCAGCCAAATCACCCCCGACAAGGAGTACCTGATTTTCGGCAAACCCACCATCTTCAACCACAAGATGAACATCGTCCACCCGGAAATGGACCTGTACGAAACGAGTGCCAAGCAACTCGTAGGTTTCCAAGCCATCTACCCGACCACGGAGAAGATGAAAAAAAGTTACCTGACCTCCCGGCTGATCAACAAGATACAAGCGAATATTTTCAAAGCTATCAACGGCAGGATTCAAGAAACCCTCCCGGCATGGTTCATCAAAAAACACAACTTGATCTACCTGCACGAGGCCTTGTACAACATCCATTTCCCGGAAAACCCGGATATGCTCCGCAAGGCACAATACCGGCTTAAATTTGAAGAGTTGTTCTACATTCAGCTCAATATACTGAAACTGAAATTTAACCGCAAGGCAGCCTTCCAAGGCCATCTCTTTACCACGGTCGGGGATTATTTCAACAATTTTTACCACAATCACCTACCCTTTCCTCTGACCGACGCGCAGAAACGGGTTATTAAAGAAATCCGTTCCGATTGTGGTTCCGGCAAGCAAATGAACCGCCTGTTGCAGGGAGACGTGGGAAGCGGCAAAACCCTTGTCGCCGTGATGTGCATGCTGATCGCTCTCGACAACGGTTACCAAGCCGCCATCATGGCCCCGACGGAGATTCTCGCCACCCAACATTACGAAACCATATCCGGGCTTCTGAAGGACACCCCGATTAGCGTCGGCCTACTCACAGGTTCCACCAAGAAAAAAGAAAGGGAAATCATTCACGAGGCCCTGTCCGACGGACGTCTGCAAATCCTGATCGGGACTCACGCTCTACTGGAAGACGTGGTGAATTTTAAAAACGTGGGACTTGTCGTTATCGACGAGCAGCATCGTTTCGGTGTTGCCCAGCGAGCTAAACTGTGGCAAAAGAACACAATTCCCCCACACATGCTGGTCATGACGGCCACTCCCATTCCCCGGACTCTCGCCATGACCCTCTACGGCGATCTAGATGTATCGGTGATCGACCAACTTCCTCCCGGCCGGAAACCTATCACCACACATCATGCATTCGAGGCAAGACGCCTGCAAGTCTATAAATTCATCCAGAAAGAACTGGAACTCGGCAGGCAGGCTTACATCGTGTACCCCATGATCTCCGAATCGGAAAAGATGGATTACCGGAACTTGGAAGAGGGCTATGAACACGTGATGAGTTATTTCGCCCCCTTGGGATACACGGCGGACATCGTTCACGGGAAACTCAAACCGACAGAGAAAGAGGAACACATGAGGCGTTTCGTATCGGGAGAAACCCGTATTCTCGTGGCAACCACCGTGATCGAAGTCGGGGTGAATGTTCCCAATGCCTCCATCATGGTCATTGAAAGTGCCGAACGTTTCGGACTATCCCAATTGCACCAGCTGCGCGGGCGTGTAGGACGGGGAGCCGAACAATCATACTGTATTCTGATGACCTCCTACAAACTGTCTAACGAGTCCCGTAAAAGGATCGAGACCATGACCTCCACGAATGATGGCTTTGAGATTGCCGAAGTCGATTTAAAACTACGCGGTCCGGGAGACATCGAAGGAACACAACAAAGCGGGTTGACTTGCAACCTGAGAGTTGCCAATCTCGGTAAGGACGGGCGTATCCTGAACGAGGCAGCCCAAGCGGCCACGATTATTCTGGAAGACGATCCCCTCCTACAAAAAGAAGAGAATCAAACCTTTGCCACCCAAGTCAAACGTCTTTTCAAAACCAAAATCAACTGGAGATATATCAGTTAAAACCCCAAAAATAGTTACGTCTCCATTTTCACTATCATCCAAGTACCCCGCCCGTTCAACCCAACAATCCAAGCAGAACAAGCCTAAGACGATGGGAGTCAGCGACTAAGCAATGGCATATTTCATAATAATGAATAGATCTGTTCCGGACGAATACCGTCATGAACCTTATAGATACCTTATAGAAACCTTATATGAACCTTATATATAATAAGGTTCATAAAGTATATTTACAATTTAATTAAAATACTATATCCGGTATTCATCCGAATTTTATCAGTTAGTATAAATGCATTCTTTATTCACGTCCCCATTTACAGGCAACGAACTCTCCCTTTACCTTCAACGTGCCAATACAAAAACGGCGAATAGATTCCCGTTATCACGCAACAAAAGGGCACAAAAAAAAGGACGCCCGAAGACGTCCTTTCATTATCTGAACCGAAAAAAATTAGTCGATAGCTACAACAGCTTTCATCATCTTTTTCGTGTTTTTCATCAACTTAGCCTTGTTCTGACCATCCATTAAATACCAAGATTCTTCTTCCGGGAAATATTGGAATTCAGCAACAGCATCAGTCTCTTCACTTGCAACTACCATCTTATTCAAAGATTTAGTTACATGGTAAGGATGTCCGGCGTACATTACTTGACCTTCTTCCACGTCTCCGGCTTTCATAGCAACCGGATTCTGGCCACCCCAGAACTCGATAGAGTTGAAGATCAAGACATCACCCAAGCAGCACAACTCGTACGCCGGAAGGATACACAATCCCAAGAATACTAACTCGTTCACGAATTTAGCGTTAGACACTTGTCCGTTCCAGTTATGTAACTTAGAAGTCAAAGAAAAAGAACCATAACATCCTGTGAAAGCTACTGATGACACCGCGATCATCACAACAGCAATCATTTGATTAAAACTTTTTTTCATAACCTATGCTTTAAATTTAATTAGTTTTACGAAGGTAACGCTTTTTGTTACGAAACTAAAGCACTTTTTGTTATTTTTTCTTGTAGAATTTTTTCGGAGCAATCATTAATTCCGGACGGAGCACGTTATCCAGCTCTTCCTTCGTCAATAATTTTTCTTCCAAAACCAAGTCGTAAACACTTCTGTTTTCTGTCAAAGCTCTCTTGGCGATACGAGATGAATTTTCGTAACCTAAAGTCGGGTTCAAAGCAGTAACGATACCGATACTGTTCATCACCATATCTTTACAACGGTCAACGTTAGCAGTGATGCCGTCGATACACAAAATTCTCAAACGATCCATAACCTTGGTCAACATCTGCATGGAGTTGAACAAAGCGTAAACGATTACCGGCTCCATCACGTTCAATTCCAACTGACCGGCCTCGGCAGCCATCATCACGGTCGTGTCGTTACCGATCACGCGGAAACAAACCTGGTTAACCACTTCCGGGATAACCGGATTCACTTTACCCGGCATGATAGAAGATCCCGGTTGCATCGGGGGCAAATTGATCTCGTTCAAACCACATCTCGGACCACTGGACAACAAACGCAAATCGTTACATACCTTAGACAATTGAACGCAGAAACGTTTCAATTCTGAAGAGTAAGACACGCAAGCACCCGTGTCAGGAGTTGCAGCAATCAAGTTCGGGGCCAAAATGAACTCTTCACCACTGATGATACGAAGTTCGCGAGCGCAGATTTCAGCGTATTCCGGTTCTGAGTTGATACCTGTACCGATAGCCGTAGCACCCATATTCTCTACCAAGAACAATTTAGCAGCCGCATTCAAACGCTCGATATTTTCTTCCAACGTGTAAGCGTATGCCTCGAACTCTTGGCCCAAAGTCATCGGAACGGCATCCTGAAGTTGGGTACGCCCCATTTTCAACACGTGTTCGAATTCTTTTGCTTTTCTTCTGAAAGAATCAACCAACAATTTAATTTCAGCTACCACTTCTTTATTGGTCAGGATAATTGCCAAGTGGAATGATGTAGGATAAGCGTCATTCGTTGATTGAGAAAGATTCACATGATTATTCGGGTGGCAATATTGGTATTCACCTTTCTGATGTCCCAACAGTTCCAAAGCACGATTGGCAACGACCTCGTTGATATTCATATTCGTGGAAGTTCCGGCTCCACCTTGAACCATATCTACCGGGAACTGGTCAGCCAACTTACCATCGATGATTTCCTCGCAAGCTGCGGTGATGGCATTTGTAATATCAGCAGGAATCAATCCCAATTCAAAGTTTGCTTTTGCAGCAGCCCATTTCACCATAGCCAAAGCCTTCACGTAGTTCGGGAACATTCCGATCGTGTAATTACTGATACCAGCAAAGTTCTCGATAGCTCTCAAAGTTTGAACGCCATAATACGCATCCATTGGCACTTCTTTGTTGCCTAGTAAATCATGTTCTATTCTTGTTTTCATAACTTTATAGATTAATTATTTCCAAATACGTTTGAATTTCTTTCAAGTTTCACCCGATCGTTAAAAACAATAACTAAATGTCTCTCGTCCATAACAAACGACCCGAAGAAAATTAATCCGGCAAAGGTATAAAGTTAATAGTATAAAGCCAAATTTTAACCCATAATTTACGCTCCGTTTTTAGAAATACATATCTCTAAAAATCAATCATATATACAAATATTTAACAAAATAAAGCTCGCCGCAATCCTTTTTTACAAACGTTTTCGATAACAGAGGTAAACTTACCCCTCGTCATCGATAAGATTTATCACGATTTTTGCCAGTGACGAACGGTATTTCTCCTCGGCATAAGGCGTATGTTTCCCTTTAACATCATACCAAATAACGACTTCTCCCCCTACTCCTTTTTCCGGGAAAAACATCATTTCACCCGATTCCGGGTCGTATTTCCATTTCCCGACACCCTCTTCTTCATATTCGAACACGCCATTCCCCAGACAATGTTTCTCATCGATCCACATTCTAAAGCTCGTTAAATCAAGATTATCATAACTGGCATTCGGTCGGTCTCCACCAAGCTGGTAAGCCACGTCGTTATCCAAAGGACGTACGATAACGGGACCACGGCGATGGTCATAAATATCATCCTCAGAACTAGCCCCGTACAAGGGGGTTATTCGTAGATTCCGGATAATATTCGTGTAAGCCGTGAGCTGCCCCGTCGATGCCATGAAACCGATCACCAGTTTCGAAGGTCTTTCAAGCGCCAGCTCGGTTTGGGGTGGATTCGAATAATAAACTACCGTGGGATATTCACCGGCAACAAGCTGGAAAGGAAGGCCATTCTCGGTATATTGCAAAGAGGAGGGATAAGTGTAATCCTCAATCACGACCGTTTTTTCCGTTTCATGCTGGATGGTTACCGTGATCCGGAATCCACCCCCAACGATATTCGGTTCCAAGGCAATAATTGCTTTCCGGTAAGCACTTTCACCGGAATGATGAAATTCCTTTCCCCCGGCAATACAGAAAGGTTTATCGATTCTCGGTGTCACGTACTGTTCATATTCCCCGGTTTGGGTGTTCAACCTGAATCCGGCCTTGTTTCTCAACCCATCGGAATAAGGGTCTTCCAGGCCGGTCTTCTCGTTCCACCCCGTGTGGCGAGTGATGAGAACGGGAAAACCCCAGCGACCATCTTGTATTCGGTGAGTTTTTTGAGACGTGGTTATCACTTTTTCGTCCCTTCCCGCGGCTCCCCGAATCGTCACGTTACTCCGGGTATTATACGTTTCAGACTGAATATTAGCGATCCCGGCACTCCCGTACGGTATCCCGTTTCTCATTTCGTAATTGTCGAAACGCCAATTTTTAAAATGTCCCTGATCCAAGGCCACCGCAAGGAATCCTCCCTTAATCCCGGTAATCGAAGTTACACCATATCTAATATCCGTGTGTGCCGACCGTCGATGAGTATAACCAAACCCGGCCCCCTCAGCCCCGTATTTTAAGTTCGCACCTATATATTCATTCGTGGTCGCATCGACAAGAAACATACAAATACCATCTGTAACACCTGCCTCTCCCACGTTCGTGTACATCATAATATACTCGAACTCGATCAACAACCCGTCTTCCGTGGAGAAAATATATTCCGGTAAATAAAATGCCCCGATCTCTTCCTTACCTTCCGTTAATTGTAATCCCCAAACACTTTCTGCCGCTCGGTTCTTTCTCTTGTAGTTTCCTTTTGAATCCCAACCGGAAGCCCCGGGTTCATTGGGTTCGGGAAACGTGATTTTAGTCAGGTTACCATCTAAAAACGACCGGAAAAAAGGGAGTGGTCCTTCAAGGGTCTGCGCCGATAAACCGGAACACATTCCCCACATAAACAAGCAAAAGAATAATCTCTTTACCATATATCATTATGTTAGTGAATATCAATAATCTTTAATACAACGAACGGGAAAAGCGTACGAACGATCAGCGGCATTAAAATCAACCCCGCTTTTATATATAAAAAGATAGTCAGCAATATACCCGCCATTCACCGAATAGGGTGTAGAGGCCCAATAATAACCGTAGGCTCCCACATGTACCACATCCCCATTACCATCCGGATAACGTTGCCCGGCCGAGGGCAGGAAGACCGTCCCAGAAGGGGGAGTTGTTCTATTGGCAGGTGTTGCCATTGATCCAGTCACGTTCGCCCCCAGAAACCAACCGCTTTCGGGGTCGAAGTTCCCATGTAAATAGTTTCCAGCATCCCGATTCAACTCGGCCGTCATGTTAACAAACCCACCCATAGATACCGTTTTTATCCCGGTTTCTTCGTACAACAATTCCAGTTCGGCATTTGTCGGTAAACGCCATTCACCCTCAACCCATCCTTTACCTCCCGGCCCACTGGAAATATAGCGACATATATCACCGACACCCACGTTTTCATTGAACCCGGTATTACCGGAGTAACCCGCAAAAGCGTCCACGTCCTCGCCAGTACCAGAAGGCATAGAAAAGTTGAAATTCGAATGAGCGTATGGGATTTTATCCCACCCGATCAAACCACCTTTCCAATCAGACGGGTTCAGATGGGGCGGATAATAAACGGCTTGCACCTCCGGGTCATAAGGATTACCGGCAGAAGCCAACGCAATCAGTGACCCCCATTTGAAAAATACCCCTTGGGACCAAGCGGGAATATCCCGGTTATCTTCGGCAGTCACGGCAAAAGTCAGTACCCCGGCATTTAACACGACATTGCTCCGGGCAAACATTTCCGCAATCGGAACCCTTCTCACGGTCAGGGTATCCCGCAGACGCCCTGCCGTGAACTCGATCTGCCCCGTCACGTAATCACGCCCGCTACCCGGGGAGAACACGGACGAAATCACCAGTTCCAAACCGCTCCCGTTTATATCTGCCCCCTTCGTGACGGACTGTCCCCCGGCCAAGCGCAACCAAGTATTTGTTTCCGAATGGAGAACTTTTGCCTCCCAAGCCCCATGATAATCAGAACTTACCCGATACGTGAGTTGCCGACTCACACCATAAGGTAGGTCCAGCGTGCGACTTTCCACTCCCATAAAGAATTGACCGTCATAAACAATGTGGTTTATCCCTTCCAGATTCACCACCAATATTGACGTTTTCAAATTCGATAACACGCCAAACGAGCGAAGAGCCTCCTCAAAAGTCCGGTAACCGATTCCCTCGGCATCGGTTACGGTAACAACATACTTGTGATTACGATACAGCGGCATATATGCAATATCTATCGGCAATTCAGATTCCAGCGTGAAGTCCACCCGGTAATAATAATCCTCGCCCATGTATTTTCCTTTAATAATCAGGCAAACCCCGTTACCCGGATCATCTTTCACGTTTTTAACAGCCTCATAGGTATAGATTTCTCCCGCCATCAAGGCTCCGGGGGCGTTAATGGCCTGTTTGTACTCGTATTTCATTGCCGCTTCTTCTACACCCGGTTGTTTTCCGGAAGGGACGGGGATCATCGGATTCTCATTTGTCGCATAAGGATTCGGAACAAGCACGCCATCCGTTTCGTTCCATTTCGGGGCGATATACCCGGAAGTATTATAGTTCACCAAATAAATCTCTTCCAACTTGAAGATCTCTCCGCTAACCTTGTTTTCCACGTCCACACGAGCCAACATCCAAGTCAACGAAACCGACACTATATAACCCGGCACAAGTCCCTCCATTACCACTTCTCCGTACATGGGTAGCGGGGTATATCCCGGTACACGCACGTTCCATTTATAAGAATCATTCTCATCTTTGAATGTATTAAAAGTCAGAGCTTTCAATATATCCTGTTTTTCCGCATCTGCCGGATTACTTTCCAAGGCATGCCGAACCGCCCCCGCTGCATTCACGACAACCACGATTAAACCGACTTGGTCATCTTTGGTAAGGTTCAGACTAAATTTCACTTTATAGTCTGCCCCCGATGATTCCTGCCTAAAATCGATCACGTTCAGATGTCGAAATAGTTTTGCCGATGGAGTAGACTGGTCAAAGAACAAAAGATCCAACTCCCGTACCGCAGCCTCCCCGTTATCCCCCTCTATCGAGCGGGTAAGGGGGACTTCAAATCCCGGAATAACTAGTTCTATATCTATAACTTTCCCTAACTGATCCGGTCCATCCAACTTATCATGTACACACCCCAGTAATCCCGCCAAGAGTAACACTCTCACCAAGCTAAACCGTTTCCATATTATGAATCGTTCCATCATATTTTACTCGTAATTTATCATGAACGGGTAACCCGAATTATTTTAATCAGGTTTCCCGCTTTAATTTCAACCAAAGCGTAATACCCCGCGGGAACACTATTCAAACTTGTCTTTGCGATAAACTCGATATTCCGAGATAAATCCCCGTCCACGCCTGACATATTAACCGCCAGCCAATCCCGTCCCCCGGCGGTAGCCTCCAAGGGATGATTATCTTTATCATAGTAACTAATCTCACCCAACCGCACCCCCTTCGGAAATCCCCGGTCACCCCTGTTATAATTCGTCTCCACCGAGATCGTGACAGCATCACCCGCAAGCCCGACATGAAGAACATCCCGACTTACCCGCAGGTAATACTGGGGATCAATGATTGTTCCTTGTCCCGCCTCGGTCCACGGAAGTACGGCCTGCTCAAATTGTACCGTCTTTTCTTTCACCGTACCGATGATCCGGTAGACATTATTACGCCGGATCTCGGTAAGCACCCGTGGGGTGCCTCCACCTTCCGGAGTAAACTCCGTGAGTGCGGTTCGGGTTCCTCTCTCTCCGTCCGGGGAAGTGATTCCCCGGATGTCCAAAAACAATTTATTCCGATCATCGGCAACCTCGTAAGTTCGTTCCGGCGTGTAGAACATACATATCCGTCGCGGGGCATCCGATAGTTCCAACACGTTTGCATCTCGGTAATTCCAAACGACGTGTTCGAAACCGGAAGTGGGTGTTTGCATATAACCAAAATTATTCTCGATCTCTAAGCCGGTCTGGAAACGGGTTTTATCGGCTTCTGTCCCCGTCACCAGATAGCCCTTCCCGTAAGTATTCTCCAAGAGTACCCTAGAATTCATGGACGTGGAAAGCCGGGCGAAAGCGATTTCGTCGGCTTTCTTCAACCAGAGTTCGACACGGGCCACAGCCCGTTCAATCGTGATCTTCTCGTTGGCCGTGACGTTTTCCTCCACCACGATTTTCCGTTTCACCCCGGACATCGGGATCCCAAACATCAAGGGTTGCACGTGATCAAAACTAAAGGCATCATCCATCCGGAAAAGCATCTCTTCCAGTTGTTCCGGGACAATGACCGCATTCAGTACACTCGTCATGACCTGAGGTTCGTTCACTACCACGACAAGCATTTTATCCGGATTCGTCTTCACTTCCAGAGTGGTTTTAAATCGGGTTGCATCACGTTCCTCGTCACCCAAGACTACGAACTCGTTTATGTCCAACGTCGGGGAAACAGAGGCATCATCGAACACGACAAAACGAACCGTTCGAACAAAATCATGTTCATCGGCCCCCCGCACGAGTATTTCCACGTCGATCTTTCCTCGCGAACCGAGAGATTCTCTCCCACCATCCTCCGAACGCTCCCCGATACAGGCCACCCAAAAGAACAGAACCCAAACGATATGTAACATATTGCTTTTCATACATCAAACTCCTATGTCATTACGCCAAACGATCCACCCGTTAACCTCAATACTCAAAGCCACGAAACCGGACGGGTTCTCCCCCTCTTTGTACAGGATCACTAAACGCCACTCACTTTGCCGGTCGAGAAATTCCTGCACGGGGAGCGTACTCCCGTCCGGACGTAGCATCGGTTTTCTCGACTCCAAGAGTTTCATCAAATCATAATCCCATGCCCGCAATCCGGTCCGTGTATCATAGACGATCAGTTTATAATCGTAATCCTCATCGTAAAGTAACCTAACCGTATTCACGTGGCCTTCTGACAAGACTTCCGGCCCCTCGCCCGCCATTAGGGAATAGGGCATGTAAGTCACGGATTCCTGCACCCGGGGAGCGTTATCATGTCCGTAGACCGCTCCCTCGGGTGTCAGGATTTCAAAAATAAAAACGGGACGGTCCGCACGTCCCGCACTACTACCACCCACTTCAGCCAGTAACACGTGAAAATGATTCGTATTTTTAACCAAAGACACCGGGTACACGCCCCGATCCGCTTTATAATCAATCTCTATCATTTTCCCGATCCACAAAGGGGAAAATTCATGAGACACGGTCTGAGAGATCCGTTCTAAAACGATCCGTACGTCCTCCAACATCGTTTCGCCCGAGGAAAGCGCATTCCCCCACACATCCGATACCCGGAAATGATTGGTCAAACCTCCCACGGTCAAGATCTTGTAGTGTCCCACGGGTAGATTATCAGCCAGTAACATTTGCTTCCCCCCGACGAGTTCTTCCCGCCGGGCATGTTTCGTAAAAAGGAAACGCTCATCAGCGTCAAACACGAATATGTCAACCGTGTTGACCCACGGATCGAACGAGTCGACATATTCCATATTATAATTATAGATAAATTCCAAGTACACGCCACAGTTGTCCGTATCTTCCTTCATCACGTCGCATGACCACAGAAACAAGCACGCCAGCGCGATACCTATCCTTTGGCTCCAATCCCGATATAACCTCCCCGTGTTCATACGTTGAAATTTTATAATAATCCAGTTTCTCAATCACTAAATATCGATCTCGTTTTCCCAGATAATCCACGGTGCGACCTCCACGGTGATTCCCAAATACCCGGTAGAAGTATCGATAGGATCATCCGGATCCGAATCACCGGGACCAGGTTTGTCCACATCCGGGAACCAAGGAGTTCCTGCCCCTTTCACGGAACCCAAGGTCAGCTTATACCAGTTGTTGCGCACAACCCCGTATTTTCCGAAAGCCATATGCTCATCGGTATCGTTATCATGCCGAATCTCGTAATAGTAATAGCAAAGCCCTCCTTGATACCACCGGATGATCGGATTTTTCCCGTCTTTAAGTACCTCTCCTCCATTCTTGATTTGTGCTAAATCAGACACCTCCAACGTTTTGAACGATGTCCCGATAAGATCCACACCACTATTTTTATCCGCATAAGCCCTTACGCTCACGTACATTTTCTCGCAGGCTGCTTTCAAGTTAGGGCCCACGTCAATGGCATTATATGCCTCCTTCAGCTTATCAAAATTAGCATAGGTTTTACCGGCAAAACTAAACCAATCGCCTGTTCCCACGTGATTTTCAGGATAATAAACGCCTTTAATCACAACACGAGTGGCATTCTCAAATATCTGATCATTCGCACCCATCGTGTTCTCAATGCAATAAGTTCCGGTCGCTGCCGCCATCCAGGTGTAAGGGGCTACCAACTCTGGTTCATACGTCGTTTCGTTGACGGTAGCATTCACTATACCAGTGGCATTCGTGAAATTCGGGTCCTTGGTATAAAAGTTACTGACGTAACTTCCCCCGGACGAATGAATCACGGTAAGTAGAGTTTTATCGGCAAAAGGGTAAAACGTACTGTTTATCACGTCAATCGTCCAATTTTTAAAAGTAAAGGTCGCACCGGTAGGTTCAACAACGATCTTATCATTATTGTACTCTTTAAGCTTTAACTCCACCTTAGAAGCCAGACGTTCAATTTTCACGTCTACCCGGTTATTGTCATCCTCAGCCTCTCTAATAGCATCCTCTTTTTCCAGATCTTTCGACACAACTTGAATCTTCCCAACAAGACTGATCAAAGGATCAGTAATTTTTTCCCCGGCCTGCTTGTTACTCTCATCCCCGCTATTAATCATCGTGAATCCCCTGGTTATTGCATTCACGTTATCTGTAATCTCTGCCATAGTAACCCCTTTTACCGCTGCATTTATCGTGGAAAACGTGGTTCGATCGTTGATATTTTCAATCACGTCCAACAGCTCATCCCCCGGATTGGCAATCACCAATAGTTTTTCTGAAGCTGCTGAAATCTTGATCGCATCCGGTTTTGACGCCGCATCCTCAATTTTGGTATAGTATTCTGTTGTCTTGGGAATACCGACCACTTTTTCTGTTTCGTCAAAAGTTATCAAGTAGAGAGTCTTCAAATCACTTTCATTCATTCCCACATTTTCACCCGAGGAACGAGCCTCGTTTTTTTCTGTCTTAACTTTGAGAGAAATGTAAGCCACATCAGCTATCCCGCCACTTGTCAATGACTTATCTTCCTTCTCTTCCACGCAACCGGCAAAAACGATTGCCGCCAATGCTAACCTTAGAACCATCCTATTTTTCATCTGCTTACTTTTATAATATTATATTCTAAATACAAAAGTAGACCATCGGTATTGCTTGAAAAAGACAACTTTAGTCCATTCTCCCGGATGTGATCATACATTTTTGCGACATCCCCATCATTTTTGATTTTATCCATACAATAAATAGAGGTAAACATTGTATTTCCTCCATCTTAGAGGATTTATATTCTTGACATTCTCCGAAACGGAGAATCATTCAAGGCAAAGCATCTATTCTTAAAACAGCCCGCATTTTAACGTAATATTTTAAAAATTCCTCTGGATTTATGTTTATATTTGATTATTGTTCCACAATTACCAGTATCAAATATATGACTAAATAGAACCACCATGAGAAAAAAAGATCTTCATGATAAATTCATCGAGGAACTACACAAAAGAAATTCCAAGAGAGCTGAACTTATTAATCAGGTATCAGACATTCTGAAACTGGAAAAAGAGTCAGTTTACCGGAGAATGGCAGGTAAAGTCAACTTCTCCATCCGGGAAATGGGCATACTGGCCAAAATTTTAAACATCTCTCTCGATAGTCTTTTATACCAAGAAGAAGATATTCAATGGCTCCCATTCATACTGGAAACCCCGTTAAAGTTTCACTCCATTGATGCTTTATGCGATATGATAGATCTTAATTTTAAACAAATCGAGGAGATTAACCAAGATGAACCCGGTACCAGCGGAAACGTTTACCACTCGCTACCCTTGGAATTTTTCGTACATTCCCCGCTTATAATGAAGTTCATGTTCTTTAAATGGGGGTACTATTTCGTACAATCCGACGAGTATAACAATTTTTCCCAGTGGAAACTTCCTCCCAGGTTATCAGCTATCAGTGAAAAATACAATGACATTTATAACTTTCAGCACGTTTTTTATATTTGGGATAGCTCGCTGATTTGGGCATTATCTAAAGAAATAAGTAATTTCTACAAAACGCATATTATTTCCGAACAGGAAAAAGAGGACATCAAAAATGAACTCAAACTTATATTGTCGCAATTAGAAAAGACACTAAACGGAACACGTACTCCTAGCATCCCCTTTCCACCCGAAACAGATTTTCTCGTATCCTCGATCAATGTGGGTTTTTCCAGCAGTTACTTCTTTTCCGGCAATAGGCATCTCGCCTTGTTCCAAACTAATTTCAGCTTTTCGATGATACAGGATTCGGAAGACAATTTTAATAAAATAAAAGAATGGATCAATTCCTTATGCCATATTTCCACCCTTCTTTCTAGGAGCGGACGCATCGAGAGACGGTTGTTTTTCAACACGCAATACCGGATTATCGACGAGGTGTTAAAATAATGATGGGACTGTACAAAAAGTCATTCTTCAAACTCCCTCCCCCCTTCGGGGTATTGAGCCTGCAAGCAGTCTCGAATCGGCTCTCGTTCGACAGACAACGAGTAAACTCCCTGTCTGTTCTCGCTTACTCGCCGATTTCCCTCTATAAACAGAGGGAGAGTTGAAACACCCCCCATCTTCGGAGTGAATCACCAGCTTCTCCTCTGTTTATAGAGGAGGTGGCACGAAGTGACGGAGGAGTTTTTTAATAAAATGACTTTTGGGACAGCCCCATTATTTCAATATATTTTACACTAAGCGTCTATCTCTGCCTCATGTTCAAAATCACCCAGCGGTTTCAGATTGGATGGGATTTCTTGATCCGCATCATCCGAGAAATAAGGGAACACATCCATGATATTCGTATCGGTCAAAGAGCTGATCTCGAAAGGTACCACGTAGGTTGACAAACTCTTCTGCAAATTAGCCAATGCTTTCTCAATATCCGCTGCCGCCACCAAATAATACTGGTGAGATTTCTTCTCCTTACCACTGATCTGGTCCGCATCAATAATCGCCACTTTCGCCTTGAACCATTTATCGTCATTCCCGTCATTCGACTCCACCAACTCCGTGATATTCGATTTTTTCAACCCCACGATATAAAAATCTCCCTGAATCATCTCCCGCAGATTTTCCGTGATCCGGCTCTCCGCCTCCGTGTAGGACATCGCATCTAACAAATACAACTCGGACATCTTTTTCTCTTTTCCATCCTCGCCCACTTTCACGTATTTTACCTTCGCTTCAAACCAATTTGCTGTCATTTTTCTCTATTTTTTATGTGTTTAATTCTACAGCAAAAGTAAAATAATCTCCCCAAAATTATTCCACGGGTCACAAAAATATTCCGCATATAACACGTACGAATCATTGTTTTTAGCTAAATTTGTCTTTGAAGAATTTACTAGCAAGAGAAATCATGAGCGAGAAACTGTATCCAATCGGTATTCAAAATTTTGAAAGTCTTCGGAAAGACGGGTATCTTTACGTTGACAAGACTGCGCTGATCTACCAATTAGCCAAGAGAGGACGTTACTATTTCCTAAGTCGTCCCCGCCGTTTCGGGAAGAGCTTGCTCATTTCAACGCTCGAAGCGTATTTCCAAGGCAAGCGAGAACTTTTCCAAGGCCTTGCCATGGAAGAACTAGAGAAAGAGTGGTTACAACATCCCATTCTACACCTCGACTTGAACATCGAAAAATATGACTCGATCGAAAGCTTGGGAAATATTCTTAACAACGCTTTAACCCGTTGGGAAAAAATCTACGGGGACGAGCCGTCAGAAGCCTCTTTCTCCCTGCGTTTTGCCGGAATTATCCGCCGGGCTCATGAATTAACCGGGCAACGGGTGGTGATCCTTGTCGATGAATATGATAAACCCATGTTGCAAGCGATTAATAATGAAGAGTTACAACGGGAATTCCGAAACACGTTGAAACCATTCTACGGTGCCTTGAAAACCATGGACGGGGATATTAAATTTGCCTTACTGACCGGGGTTACCAAGTTCGGGAAGGTCAGTGTGTTCAGCGATCTCAATAACTTGAACGATATTTCCATGGATAAACAATACGTTTCTCTATGCGGAATGACAGAAGAAGAGATTCATCGCTATTTTGAAGATGATTTACGGAGATTAGCCACGGCACAGGATATGACTTACGAGGAAACCTGCACCCGATTAAAAGAGGCATACGACGGCTATCATTTCCGTCAAAACAGCGAAGGGATCTACAACCCGTTCAGCGTGTTAAACACTTTTGCCAAACAGGAATTCGGTAGTTACTGGTTCGAAACAGGTACTCCCACCTACTTGGTCGAATTATTGAAACAAAATCATTATAACCTCGAACAGATGTCTCATGAAGAGACGAATTCCGAGGTACTCAACAGCATTTATGCCGATGAAAGTCCTATCCCCGTGATTTATCAAAGCGGGTATCTCACGATTAAGGATTACGATCCCCGATTCGAGAATTATATTTTAGGATTTCCGAACCGAGAAGTCGAGGAAGGATTTATCAAATTCCTAATGCCCTTCTACACGAACGTGAACAAAGTGGAATCCCCGTTCGAGATACAACAATTCACACGAGAGATTGAATCCGGCCAACCGGATGCCTTCCTGCGTCGCCTGCAAAGCTTCTTTGCTGATACACCTTACGAATTGATCCGGGATTTGGAAGTACACTATCAAAACGTACTTTTTATTGTTTTTCGTCTTGTAGGTTTCTACGTGAAAGCGGAATATCACACATCCGAGGGCCGGGTGGATCTCGTACTGCAAACCGACCGTTACATCTACGTGATGGAATTCAAACTGGAAGGTTCTGCCGAAGAAGCCTTACAACAAATCGAAACGAAACATTACGCCCGACCATTTGAAGCGGATTCCCGACAATTGTTCAAAATCGGGATTAACTTTGATAATAATACTCGGAATATTGAGAGGTGGATTGTGGAATAACTTCTCTATATCGACTAAAAGAATTACCTCCCATTCGATCAATCTCGGATGGGAGGAGTAGAACAAATAGATTTATTTATTTTACAATTAAACTTAGCTCTGCAGGCGGCATACACATTTGATCATTACAACTTTGGTATTCAATGACACAAGTCACGTTCCCCGTTCCTCGAACTTCTTGAGTAAATATCGCCTCTTCTTCCACAACAACGGTTCCGGCACTATTATACGCCCGTCCTGAAGGCCGCTTTAACTCTCCCACCTTTTCAACTCCTTTCGGTAAAACAAAAGTTATTGTCGTGGGAAGATAGGGAGCACTTTTATCCACTTGGGTATAAATTCGATACCCCGGATGGATTTTCATCCGAATTGTAATCAATCGATTCCCATTCGACATTTTCTTTGTAAAAGCCTGTACTTTTACAGGTTCCTTTTCATCCGTTTCCTCTTCTTTCAACGTTTTTTTCTCGATTGGTTCTTTAATTGATTCCGTACACAAAACACGATAATCGTTTCCCGGCACATTTTTATCCCGGGTGTTTACTAAAAAGAACCATCCTCCGGATTCCGTGAAAAATAAGCGAGATTTATTTGTTTCAAACCAAGTACGCCATTCTGCCGGAGTCTCGAAACGACAAAGCGTGTATCTTTCTAACAAACGGAGTCCTTTCGCCACGTCTGTTCCCTCTTCCAACAAACGGATCGCTTCATCTAAAAGACGAATGTCATGATTAGAGATACCCAGACTTCTTGCATCCTCATCCAGAAGAAAAGAAACCCGGCCCGGTCGAGGCATAAAATAACCGGCATTATTCATATAATAATCCTTGTACGCTTTTTCATCCGTACCAAATGAAAAATACAATTCCGGGAACATACTCTTTAAATACTCTCCATAAGTCGATTCTTCTTTCCCGATCCTTTTTAATGTAGAAACCCGCTCTTCGTACGCAGCACGAGTAGCCCGTAAAATCGTTGATTTTAAGTGTTTCCCGGTCACGATAAACGGATTAAACTTCCTAGCTATCGGGGTCTGCCCTGCAAATTGGGAAATATAGACAATTGCATTGGCAAATACTGATTTTGCCTCCTCCGTCATCTCTTCAGGTGAGGCTGAAAATCCCCAATGTAAGAAATTCCCATGCCGTCCGATGGCCACTTCCTCCAAGCCCTTTGCAGACACGCCACCTGAAATAAATTCTACATCAGGAGAATCCAGAAAACCGGCAGACTTGGAGATCATCCCCGGGCGTATGGCTTTCGTTGTATATCCTTCTTTTTGCACTCGCCACATCAAAATGGAATCAGGCACGACCTCTCCTTCGGATTTCGCAATAGATTTAGCACTTTCCGGTGTAGGTTTCATTACCATACTCATTTTAACGGGGAATGGTCCTTTAAACATAGGATGTTCTGTACGTATGTGATGAGCATCTGCATCCAAGCACAGACAGCACCAGTCCGTTTTCAACCCAAGACGAGTACCAATTAAACTACTCAATTCTGCAATCAACAACATGGGTCTATCAAAATCCTGTGGTAAATATCCTTCTCTTTTCTCCCCGTAAAACCGTCCAAAGGGATCTTCTTGCGTAGTCGGAGGAACTATCGGTTGAGGTAATCCGTCCATCACGGTAACATCGTAATCCTCAGACAACACTGGCTGGTAGTCTTTCGCATCAATAGCCGTCACATATTTAAAATATTGTTTCAGCAGTTTTTCGAAGGCCACAGTCCGTTTTTTAGCCCCTTCCAACAATAATGCAGAATCCACCTTGCCTCTGTTTATATTAGCATACACGTCCGAAGATCCTCCAACATAAAGCACTTTCAGTTTACTTTTCCTTATCCCTGCCTGCAAATCAAGACATAACAGAAATAACAAGCCTAATAGAATTATTTTCATATCCGAATTTTATTTATTCCGAATCAACTCTTCAATTTTATTTTTTAAAGCCTGATCACGAAGATTATCTTCAACGACAATACCATTTCCATCCACCAGAATAAACATCGGGATCGCCCTACCGTCAAACTTTTCTGCAAAAACATTTTCCGTATCAATTAAACAAGGCCAAGGTAATTGTTCTTCGTCAAGAGCTTTCAACCAATCAGCATTACTCTTATCGATTGAAATACTGATTATCTCCAATCCTTGATCAACAAGGTCCTGATACATTTTCTTCAAGAATGGAATCGACTTACGACAAGGTCCACACCACGAAGCCCAAAAATCAATCAATACGCATTTCTTTCCCTTACTCAATTCTTTCATTGAATATACCTTTTCATTCCGATCAGGTAAAGAAAATTCCGGAACTGACTTTCCTTTCAAAGTCTTGGGAAATATTTGTTTCTTCAAAGCCTGACCGTAAAAACTATTCTTCGCCTCTTCCGAAAAACCATTGAATAGTTCCTTAGCTTCTGTATCATTTGACGAGAAATAAGCCCTGTTATTCAGCAATAAAAGAGGTCCCCAAAATGAATCTCCGTTTGCAGCCACGCTATCATGAATGACTTTTTCGAGCGTTTGGAAAGCCTCTCTTTCAGCTTTCACCAGATTCTTATAATCATCTGTCTGCATAAAATCAGTTATCACTTTTCGATCTCCATTTTTCCTTAATTCCGATAGTTTCTTTATCGTCCCTGCATGTGCCTCCCGATAATCGACAAACATTTGATCTAACTTTTCACGAAAAGCCATCTTCTCTCGGAAGATTTGATCCGTCACAGAGCCTTTCAATTGAACATCTTTCAGTTCCACGTATGGCCTTCCTTCTTGTTGTTCCCCTCTCACCGCAGAAAAAGTAATATCACTATTTTCCAGCATAAACCCGTAAGTACCCCGTACTCCTGTCGGTTCTTCGATTGTCAACATATAATAACGAGGTTCCACCAATTTTCCTACAAATGTGAATTTCCCATCCTGTACAGTTGTTTCCATTTCCTTTTTCTCATCTTGATGCGTGGCTGCCAATGTCAGGCTAACTTTCGTATTGTCGGCAAAACCATAGAGCATTCCGGTGATTTTATAGCCGTCAGATGTCTCACATCCTCCTCCAATAAATAACAGGATAAGAACAACAGATATATTAATATACTTAAAATGCAAATATTTCATACCTAATATTTTAAAGCACTATTTCTTTTAATTCTTTTTTTCACGTGCCATCTCAATCATTTGAGATAATTCGGCCACGATCTCAGCATCGCTCCCTGCAGCCCCAGTCACGTGAAACCGGATTTGTCCTTGTGGATCGATCACAAATTTTGAAGGAATCCCGGTTACGCCATAACTCTTCACTACTTCATTTGCTTTCGTTTTCGGGTCTTTTAAATCCATCAACAAACGAAACGAGTAATCGTTATCTTTCAAATATTTCACGGCCTCTTCAGTCGCATTGTTCTCTTTTTCCCACGTGTGGATGAATAAAAATACCACATTCGGATCATCTCGATATTTCTCTACGGTCTTTTGCATCGCCGGGAACGAACGCTTACACGGGCCACACCAAGTAGCCCAAAAATCCAACACGACAACTTTTCCACGCAAGTCTGCAAGTTTTACAACCTTTCCCTCCGCATCAGGCAATGTGAAATCCGGGGCAGACCGGGAAATCATACTCTTAATGATTTCCTCGTTTCGTTGATCAGCACGAGCTTTCCGCAATCTTCCGATATAAGTATCACACCCTTTCTCACTACCGTTTAGTTGTATATAAAGTTCCTCTATTTTATGATTCACTTCTTCGTCTGCCTGCCCCGCTTTGATCATATCCGCCAAACACAAAAATGATTCCAACGGTCGTCCGGCTTCTGCCATTAACAAAGCGTAAGATTTATCACGTCTATGGGGAGGCATTTTTTCCATAGTCGCTAACGCCTCTGAATGTAAACCCGCCTCGTAACAAGCTGTTGCATAATTAGACAAATACGAGGGATAACCTCTCATCGCGATGGCTAAACTTGCCTTATCACCCTCTTTTTGCAATTGTTCGCAGTTATCCACGGCAAGCTTGTAAAACATAAGAGCATGTTCCATATCCCCGCATTTACTTAAAGCACCCGCAACCACAGAACACGGTTCTCCCAACCATCCCTTCGTAACGATCTTATCAATATACTCCTTTGCCTTTTGCCAATTACCATTTCTCGCGTATGTTCCCGCCACGCTACTCCGGGCATAATCATACACGATACTTTCTCCCAATTTTTCCGGTGGAAAACGTTTCATCCATTTTTTGAATAATACCTCTTGTTTCTCCGGATTCATTTCCGAGTAGATATAGGTGTTTAAATAGCGATTTCTGGCTAAAACCCCATGAGGGAATTTTTTTACAATCACATTTTGTATTGAATCAAATGTAGCCTCCATTCCCAAATAATAGAAACACTGTGCCACGTCCGAATAGACACTTTCCTCTTTTCCTTTAAGCTTATAGAGAAGTTCCGATTTAAAACGAGCCAACGTCTCGCCTCCGGCTTTTTGAGCCTCTAACGCTTTTTTCTGATTTTCATTCATCGGCCGCTGAGCCATAGCACACAAAGCCAAAACGATATATAATATCGTCAATACAATACTTTTCATAACAATACGAATTAAATTTATGAATGAAGGCGCCTAAGAAATTCTTAGGCAACCTTCACTAGCTGATTATTGAGCGATAAAATCGAAATCGGCAATACGACCGTCAAATTCATACACGGCAACCGGCTCCGCACCGAGTACTCCACTGGAAATATCCGACTCGATCACATAAATCTTACCTTTACCCGTCGAGCTATAAGTTGCTACAAGCAAATACTTATCCTTTGTACTATTTTCCAGATTCAAACCTGCATTCTTGAAAAGTTCGATGCGTGTAATCACTTCCCCGGCAGCAGGAGTCCAAACCGCAGTTGCACTTGAAGTTGCGTCATCCACATTGTAATTCATTCGATATACGTTAGCGTCAGTAGCATAAAAAACAACCGGACCACGTTCCCCCGTCGCAAAACTATGGGCCAAAGCGATGTCCGGACAAGCACTTATATCCATCGCACACTTAGAAGTATAGGCACTGGCTGTCGATTTATCCGCAACAAATACATACATATAACGTTTGCCGTCGTCAACGGGATTTTTGAAGAAACAATAATTTATTTGATTGTCACTTTGCCAATAACCATTTGACCAATGAATCAAATCCTTTCCCACGTTGCCAAAATCAAAATGTGCAGCCGAATTAATAACCGGGTCAATTTCAGCACTCCACATTTTGGAGAAAATAAACCGACGATGCAGACCATCGTAAAACAACGAATTCACTTGCCAAGTTGTATTTCCGGCCACCGCATAATAATCATCATTTTTCATGGCCATCGGCGTTAACTGTAAACCTCCCGAATTCGCTTTATAAGCCACACCGTTATTGATAAAGAAAGTATTATAGTTACGAACAAAAATTCCGTTCAGATCTTTAACAGCAGGAATCTTCCCGGCAAAAAGTCCATCAAACTCATCTGCAATACTCATATCTATTGACGAAAGACGAACCACGTCCTCCCCGGATGTCATATATAAATAATAAAGATCATAAGAAGCATATATTGCACTCACCAATTCTTTCGGTTCTCCGGTAAGCGGACGGGTGGGATTTACCGTAGAATAAGCATTACGATTATAAGAGGTCTCTGTCAACGAACCATTAAATAGCGGAGAGTACACAATATCAATATCACTTCCCCCTGCATTTTTATATAATACAGCTAACCCGGAACCAATCACACCCTCTACCGTCAATCGCCAATCCATTGTGGTTTTCAATCCACTCGTCGTATCAGTAGCTGTAAATACCAAATAATACGCACCCGGTATTGCCTCGATCTTCACGTTCAATTCTCTCTCGGTCGAAATCGTGTAATCCGGATAGTCATCACGTGTATAATCATGTGAAAAACCGGTTCCGTATGACGAAGGCCCTATATATGGCTCATCCGATTTGTAGAGTTCCCATTTATATTTGAGTACACTTTTATCCCCATCATAAATAAACTTGGGCGTCAACGCGAAAGAACTAAATTGCTTGATCGTATACGTATGTTGTATCCCCACCGTATCCACGTAAAAATTTCCGAGGTCGGCATAATTATAATTCCCCTCGTCATCCAAACATGCCGTTAGTCCCATGACGAACAACAGAAAGATAACTTTTATCGATGTATATTTTTTCATAATAACTTCTCCTCTCATGATTAATTCGCTAATCCGGAACCGATTTCCAACGGGTCCCCATTATCATTCATATAAGGCTCGTCATGAGTCGCATTGTACTCGTTCAATAAATCGATCAATTCAGCGATGAAAGCATATAATTTGTTACCATCATCCGAATAACCTGTATTCGGATCGATCATTCCCAGCTCGAACAAATCCACATCACCGTAATAATCCAGAATAAATTTATAACGAGCTTGAGTGAAAGGCCCCGCAACATTCGTAAAACCGGCCTGCCACCAAGCCGGCTGAATCAAATAATCACACCAAACAAATTTATAAACAGCATATTCCTCCGGTCCTTCCTCAAAGTTTTCATTTGCCTTTACCCGAACGGTCAACGAAGCGACCTGTTCTGCAAGATCTATTCCCTCCACCTTACGTTTCACAGTAACGGGTAACGTCGCATAATAAGCTCCGGCCGGAATCTCCATATCTCCCAACGTGTAATCGTTGGAAGAAACATTCGTTCCGTCCTCCAACACTTCTAAAGCAAAAGTACGCGCTCTATCAGAAACCACCCCGGTTACATAAACCATCAGATTCAAATCATAAGATTGTATCGCATCATCATATTTTTTGAACGAGAAGATAACGGAGTCTGCCGTTGCATTCTGTTCTTTATCACCTCCGATGTAAATTGACGGATTATCGCTGAAAGTATTTTTCTCATTCTCGCAAGCGAACAGAGCCATCAATATCGCACCAAGAATTACATATTTAAATATTTTCATAACTCATTTTCTTTATTTCTATTTCCAAACTCAATTTCTTCTTCCGGCATGGGCCATACATATTTAGCCTGATCCATGGCCATCGAATACGAATATCCATAACTTAAATAAGGAATACTTTTCTTATTCAGCCTTTTATAATAATACCACATGAGTCCTTCGCCATAAAACTCCCGTCGATACTCGTTTAAAATCTCATCCAACACCTGTGTTTCAGTTGAAGTTGCTGAAAATTCTTCCGTAATTCCCCGGTGAGAACGTATCTCATTAATAATCTCAGCACCTTCAGTGGTAGGATTACATTCGGCCACAATCAGTTTCATTTCCGGGAACCGGATGATCGGCATCAAATTTTTGAACTCGGCAGGCATATCCTCATATTGCCAAAACTTATTCGGCAAACGATAAATAGAGGAAGAACTCAGTCCCAAATCCTCACTCCAACCGTAACGGGTATTCCAACCGCGCCAATCTGTCGCATGCGGGTAGATTATTGCCGCATCCCGATCCATCACTGAAAATGAATACCCGGTAGCCCATGCCATTGTAATCGAAAATACGTATTCAATATTCTTTTCCATCTCCTCAACCCTCAATCTGAAAATATGTTCCGGAGTAAATGTATGATCCCGCTTTTCCTCGGCTATCGCAATATCATCAATCGAAGTCCACTTACAATCACTATCCGAAATAACCTCTTTTGCTTTTAATGCTGCATTAACCTTATCCCCCTTCCACATATACACCCTCGCCATCGTCGCCACCACGGCATAATAATTAAATCTAAACGTACGATCAAGCAAATAACCATTATCATCGGAAGTCGTGATCGCTCGTCCGGTACAAAGCGGATCCGCCACTTTTAAAAGAGCTGCAGCATCTTCCAAATCTTTCAGTATAAGATCTATAGTCTTGCTAACAGTCTGTACCTCCGTGATATTATAATCAAAACGATCCACGTAAGGAATCCCTTGGGCCTCCGGATCATCTGCATACGCGGGAGCAAAAAGCCTCAGTAAATCAAAATGAAGAAATGCCCTCAAACCCAAAGCCTCACCATAAATAACGTTATAATTGTCTCTTGAAAACATGGCCGGATCTGCCTCTCGAATATTACCGATGATATTATTCACGTTAGCTATTGTCGTGTAAGTCTTTTGCCAAACATCGTTAATCAATGATTTGGCCTTCGTACTCGTATAACTATACGTACTGAGAGGATATTGAGTAGCCGACGTCCCGACACGGGAATAAATTTTTGCCATGGCATCCAATGACACCGTCATGTTTAACCCGTACATTGATTTCTGTACCATCAACGTGTAAACACCCCAAAGAGCATCTTTATAACCGGCTTCATCTTTCAGTAACTCCGACGACTCAACCTGAGTTTTAGGTTTCACATCAAGCCAATCATCGCATGAAATAGAGAAAAGCGAGATGATGATAAAAGAAAGAATAATTTTTATTGTTTTCATTGTCATGCGGTTTTAATTAAAACATTACCTGAAGCGAAAACGAGAACGTACGTGCAAACGGATAGGAAGTTCCTCGTTCTATTTTCACGGACTGCATTCGTCCGAAATCAGTCATATCAAACGAAAGTCTAAGACGTTCCATCCCGATACGTTTAATCGCCTCAATTCTCGTCAACTCGTAAGAAAGATTAAGAGATGAAATCACAAACTGATCATCATCCTCGACAAAGCGGGAAGTTGCTTGAGTTGTCTCTTCATTCTTTATATTTTTATACAAACTCACGTCTCCCTTTTTTACCCAACGATCGGAAAAAATTCGACGATCAACGTTGTTTTCCAAGTTCGCATTTTCTACCTTATCAACCAATGTCTGGTTATACACTTGTCCTCCGAACTGATAACGGGCAGTCACATTCAAACTAATTCCCTTGTAATCAAAATTAAATCCAAGGTTCCCTTGAAGTGTCGGTTCTGTATCCCCACAAATCTGAAGATTATCGGAATCCCATTCATACGTGCGTGTTCCTTCCGATGTAATAAAAAGTTCATCTCCACACGCAGGATCGATCCCCATTGATTTCACCGCCCAAATCGCTGACATAGACTGCCCTTCCTCATAACGAGTAATCGGTTTATTGGAAACAGAGGACGTTTGGGTATCGTTATACGTCTGCAAAAAGTTAGAAATCTGTTTGATCGTATTTTTATTATGTGATGCGGCCACAAATATATTCAGGAAAGCATCCTTCGACTGCTCCTGCCAAACCCGGTATTTAAGACTGATTTCATAACCAATATTCTCCACTTTTCCCAAATTCTCTTTATATGAAGTAAATCCAGTAGAAGAAGGAATCGTTACATCGGTTAATAAATCGTCTGTAACTGTCGAATAGTAATCAAAACGCCCCTGTAACCTCCCGTTAAACACACCAAAATCAACCCCGAAATTCCGATCATATTTTCTTTGCCACTTCAAACGAGAATTGGGCATCCCAGCCAATACAGCTCCGATATTACCGTTGTAAGCACTGGACGTGTAGTAGGAATAAGTTGCAATCGACTGGTACGAATTGAAATTTTGTGAACCCGTGTATCCCAAAGAACCACGAAGTTTCAACTGTGAAAGGATACCTGAATCCGTCAATGAATGAAAGAATTTTTCTTGATGCAGATTCCATCCTAAGCCTAACGACCAGAATGTACCCCAACGATTATCACTACCGAATTGAGATGAACCGGACAAACGAAACGACGCATCAAAAAGATACCGATTATCGTAAGAGTAGTTCGCAGCACCGACAAAACCAATATCACGAGTAGTAGATTCGGAAGCAGAGGGACGTCCATCTTTATAATACTGTCGTGCAAAAGCTAAATTATCAAGTTTATCATTAGAAAATCCTTCTGCTTTAAAGGTCACCGACTCCGATGTAGAATTATTCAAACTCCATCCCACGTTAGCAAAAATCATGTGTCTTTCACCTAGCTGCACGGAATAGTTTGCCAGCACGTCTGCAGACACCGCAAAAGATTTTCCGTCACCATAGATATAGCTGCCGCGTCGATAAATCTTTTCTTCATCCTCTTCCCAACCGATAAAATCCGTGTGTGATGCAGGATGAAATATTTCACTACCCGTATCGCTCTTGTTCAAACTCACCCGTCCGGTAAATTTAAATCCTCGTGCAGGCGTCCATTCCACGTAGAAATTATTTACAAACTGCGTGTATTCGGAAAAGTCCTTCGTGTTGATCGTGGCGTTCCATACAGGATTATAAACATTCGTATTTTGATATGTACCAAGACGTTCTCCAAGTATTTTTATAACGTTACCATCATCATCCCAACAACGATAATAAGGATTCATCGAGGTATATTCACTAAATGAACCATACGGAGAATTCTCTCCCTTATTATAGGTTACTGAAAAACTATTCTTTAGCATGATATTATTATACCGGTATGAAAGTGTCACACCTCCAGAAAACGTGTTCCGATTAGAACCTTTCATCACACCAACCACATTATTATATGAAACATCCAGACCATACCGGAAAAAATCATCCCCTCCTTCAAGGTAGATAGCATGTTTCTGCCCAATACCATTTCGTAACGGTATCGACTTCCAATCAGTATTAACCCCGGCAATCACCTCTTTCATCAGTCCGTTATAGACCTGATCCCATGAATATTGTTCAACCGGATTTCCCCATATAGACGAACCGTTATCCCTGAAATAGGTATATTTCCCTGCATTGAATTCTACTTCCAATTTTTCTGCTGCATTACAAAGATCATAACTGGTCAAATCAGGAAGTTGAACGTTCATTGTGCCCGTGTAACTCACTCTCAATTTTCCCTTTTCCGGCTGTAACGTTTCAATAACTACCACCCCATTGGCAGCTTTCGATCCGTATATGGCCTTGGCCGCGGCATCTTTCAAAAGTGTCACGCTAGCCACACGATTCATATCCATATCCATCACATAAGTTAGCGATTGCTCAAAACCGTCAACAATAAATAACGGATTATTAGGATTCGATGAATATTCTCCTTTCAAATCCGGGAAACCGGACTGCCCACGCATCGTGATCTCGTATTGCTGATTCGGATTCGAACCGTTCGCAAGACTTTCAGCGATACGAAAGGAAGGATCAAGATTCTTGATACTCTGCAATACATTCGTATTTCCTACCCGACGAATTTCCTCCCGAGAAAACGATTGGGCTGCACCGGTAAAACTATTCGCTTTGCGCGTAAACATACCGGTAACCACGACCTCATCAACTTCTGTAACATCTTCTTCCATCACAATCCGTAAAGTATCTCTCGTGTTGGCTGTAAAATCTACTTTTTGTGATTTATAACCAACAAAAGAAAACTCTAAAGTTCCCGCATTCGCAGGAATATCCGGCAATTGAAACCATCCGTCCATGTTAGTTGCTGTCCCGATAGAAGTTCCAACTAACTTAACCGTCACGCCCGGCATAGGTTGTTTTTTCGTGTCTGATACAAAACCTCTAAGTTGAAGTCCCTTTTGATTCTGTGGGATTTCAGTTTTTGGAGCTATCACGATAGTCTTACCGACAAATTGATAGGTAAAATGTTCCCCAAGAACCAAACGTAAAACGTCTTCCACATTCACTGTTAAATTTGGGAGCCGAACCACCTTAGCCACGTCAATCTCATCATCGCTGTAGAAAATGTCGTATTTCAACTGCGTGGTTATCGTACTAAACACTTGATCAATCGTCAGACTCTTCTTCTCGAAAGCCACACTCTCGGCCTGACCATAAGCGGTTGCATGCACTTGCATCAACCCGACTAGAATCCAAAAACAAATCAGCTTCATAAGCAATAACATTTTTTTTATTCTACTTTTCCAGTAAAATAAACCTACATCCTCATTTTTTTCCATAAATTTGTAGTTACATTAAATATTTATTAATCCATACGGGTTAAGATAAGAACGGGAGCCGCAATCTCTCGTTCTTTTGATCTCGTATATGTTTATCTATTTTTCAAACTTGCCGTTACCACATTTCCTTTCACGTTAAATTGTACATCTGAAGTCATCTGAAGGAATTTAAACATTTCTTCTAAAGGTTGGTACTTGTTGACCACTCCCGAAAAACGTCGAGTTTTAATCTCCTCGTTCATGTAAAACATTTTAAAATCATACCACCGCTCTAATTTCTCGACCAATTCTTCAAACGTGTATGCTTTAAAATAGAATTTCCCATCTCGCCAAGACGTGTACAATTCCGGCAAAACTTCTCTCAGTCCAGCTTTTCCGGTTCTTACATCAATCTGGTATTGCTCGTTCGGTTTCAGTAAAACTTCTTTTTCCTCTTGATTAATCATCACGGAACCTTCAACCAAAGTAGTCTGCCAAAAACGATCATTCGAATACGCACACACGTTGAAAGCTGTCCCTAATACCCGAACTTTTCCAGCCTCCGTGTGTACATAGAAAGGTCTGTTCGCATCTTTTTTCACCTCGAAATAAGCCTCTCCTTCCAAAAATACCTCTCGTCGGTTGGAAGTAAATTTCTCCGGAAAACGTAAAGAAGATTCAGAATTAACCCAAACCACCGTTCCATCTGGTAATTCTAAAGAATACTCCCCACCTTTCGGAACAATCAAGGTATTAAAAACCAAAGAATCTTCCATTCCTGTCTTATTTACATGATAGGAAACTTTCCCCGCCACCGTGTCATTCACAATCTCCACGCCCGCATTTTCCGAGGAATAAACTCCTTGATGCTCGTTTAACGCTAACCGTACTCCCGTTCCCAAACGCAATTCCGCCTGTAACCTACCGGGTTTTATCACTTCAGCACGTACAATTTTTTCCTCCGGCTCCGGACGGGTAACGACATAAACCAAAGAAACACCCAATACAAACATGGCTGCATATTTACAAACCGACAACATCCATTTTCTACCCCTTTTCGGTTGTATTTTCCGCCAAGCGTTATCCACGTCATAACGATGGGACTCCAATCCGTGCATGGCCTGCCGGATCTCGAATTGTTGTTGCAATATCTTTTTTTCCTCCTGAGATAGCTCTCCTTCCTCCGGCCTTCGCCACAGAGAAGTCAAACGCTCCCAATTATTTTCCAGAAAATCGTTCATTTCGTATCTATTTTCCTATACGACAATCATCCTTCAAAAGAAGGTGAGTTAAAAATGAACTTTTTTCAAAAAAATATCACACATAAAAAAAACAATCTGATTATCAAGAGTAATATCTCTCATCAATCCTTATCCTTGCAAAGCTATAAAAAGCAACACGGGAGAATGTTCCCCACCTACCCTAGCTCGAATATCCCGATACGCTTTCATCACGTGAGACTTCACGGTATTCACCGATATTCCCAATTCATCCGCAATCTCCTTGTATTTTTTCCCGTCTAAACAACTCATTGTGAATACCGTCCGACATTGCGCAGGTAAAGTTTGCAGAACCTCTTTTATTTGCTCCACACGTTGCATCTCCTCTTCCGAGTAACCGGAATTTTGTAGATCTTCAATAAACGCCATCAATGACGCCCCATGTTTTCGCTCTATCATTTTATGTTTCAACACATTTAAAGCCCGGAAACGTACCGAAGTAAAAAGATAAGATTTCACGGACTCCTGCACCTGAACCTCCTGCCGACTTCTCCAGAGATACGTGAAAAGATCCTGCACCACGTCTTCTGCCTCCGCCTGATCACCAAGAATCATGACTGCATAATCGCACAATGGCATATAGAACATTCTAAACACTTGTTCAAATGCCCCTTGGTCTCCATTCTTTATTTTAGCGAAAACTTCTTCCATGATACAATTCTCACCACTCATGGAGACAAACTTATATAAAAATCCGGATTCTCGAACAATCAGATGGAAAAAATAATCCAAAATAATATCACGAATATACGATATCCACTAGAATAATTATTTGGCACAACTAGACACACGTAACAAACTCCAAGAACAGATCCTACAAAATTACCAAGTTGTTCACCTAGGTACATTATACAAAATCAGAACTTCAAGAGCATATTGAAAAGGCGATCTGTCAACTTCTTCTCCAATATCAAAAGATTTTCATAATGAATCGTTTCAGATGGCAAAAACATTCTCCAGATTGTCGAAAAACAAAAGGTCGTGCTTTCCCCAAAATAAAGCACGACCTTTTCAAAATTCAACTAAACTCAAGCTACAAATTAACCATTTTCACATAAGTTTCCCCGAATCTGTTGATAACTTCAACTTTAATCTTTTTTGCCGTAACCGAAGGTTTGACCCGGAATAAATGATCAGTTCTATAAACCTTCACTCTACCAGAATCCAGAAAATCCTGATCTATATCCGAAAATTGTTCCATATCTCCCTTTAAAACACCGTCTTCATACCATCTCACTTTATAGGAATTATCCCAATCCCAAACATTGGCAACGACATATTCAGGTTGAGAATCGAACTCACCAGGCCTGTACACCTTAAATTGATAATCTAAATCATGCCCGGTTGATTTAAAATGCCATTGGACATTATTCCCGTCAACCTCAACACTCATAAATCCATTCGGGGTTCCACATCGACTCGCATTTCCCTGCCAGTGGAATCCACATACTGCCCCCACATTATGCTCGTAAATATTTTCCGCCAGAATCTCATTTTTATGAAAATGCGTATGGCCGGAGAAAATATGTACATTATAATCTTTGAGGACATCCAATACTTGCTTGGAATTTGCAATATTAAATATAGGAGCATGTACGTTTAAAAATACAGTCGTTCCGGTTTTCACGTAACTCAAATCTTTCTTCAGCCATTCCAACTGTTCTGCCGTCAATTGTGTATAATACTTTTTATCCCCTAAATACTCAATATCTTTCATACAAATAACATGAATATTCCCGATATTCAAAGAATAATCAGTCGGTCCAAAGAAAGCCTCGTACGTTTGTTCGCCATAACCTTTCGTTTTATCAAGAGTCCGGCCAGCCTCTGCATACCGTTTATCAAAATCATGATTCCCTATAACATGCATCATCGGAATATTCCATGACGCAACGGCACTGGTATACAACGGGTATAAATGTAATGCATCACTCACGATATCCCCCTCGACAAAACCATAAACCTCTCCTTTTATTGTACTCAAAAATTTTTTCACGTCGGGTACTGTCTCCGTGAAAAAACGAACAAAATGAAAATCATCTTTAGGTTGGGGATCAGAAAAAACCAGATACGTGAATTTCCCCGTAGCCTGTTCCCTTTTTTTCAAAATAAAATCATACGAAGTAGACAAATTTTGCTTTTCAATTGGCTTGTAAAATTCTATCAAATTAAGCTCGTTAACCGGTACATGACAATTAGAAGGCACGGTAATCCTGACATAACGGCATTTAGCAGTATCGGTAAGCAAATGATATGCCCCTTTTTGATCGGTAATCGTAAAATTTATACCATTATTTACAATAACCCCCGGAATAGGACGATGTTGTAAATCCATCACTTTACCCTTTATGTTTACTTCCGTCTGACCAACAGCACAAAAACTAAACATACTGATCCAAGAGAACAATAATAATTTCAATGTTTTCATCATTCTAAAACTTATTACGTTATATAACAATCTATCACTTATTACGCTTTAACAAGCTTGATTTGCTTGAATATTTTAATTAACAGTTCCGGTTCTTTTGTTGAAGCCAGACTTTTCTCCAATTGAGTTGTATCGTCTTCATATAAAAGCGTGTTCGCACAGTCCAGCACGTGACTCAGTAAACGAATGGCTTCCTCTCTCGTTACATTTTTTTTCTTGACTGCTTTCACGATATATTTATTTATCTTATTAACAGCATGATAAATAGCTGGCTTGGCAAATTCTACTGTTGTGCTGGAAAAACCGACATTCTGATCGTATGTACGAGTGTAATTAGCTTGAAATCTACTCCACTTTTCCGTACAAGGCTCTCCCAAATAATGAGGTATTTCAAATGCTACCTTACTCGTCGTTTCATATACATGATACACGTATTTTTCTTTTTCAGTTTTCTCAGAACCAGCCCCGGTATGTACAAGGGATTCCTTTCCTGAAATCGCATTTAACGCCTGCCCAAAACCACAATAAGGATATAACAATCCTAAAACACAAATAATAATCACTCTTGTATTCATATTCTATTTTTATTGTTGCCAAATAAGTTTTATCGTCAAATCATCGCCTCCCATAGACTCTTTCGCAGCCTGATAATTTTTCATATTTGTTCTCTGTAAAACAGACGGATATTTAAAACGACGGGGAATTTCCTGATCTTTGGGAATACCGTCCCCCTTAGGAATTGCGGGTAAACCCGTTCGATTATATTCAAACCATTGCTGATAATCACAAAAATACAAGGCGAAATATTTTTGCAGCATAATTCTTTCCAAAGTCCCGTCATAGCCTGCTACCGGATTATTAAAATACCCTTCCGGAATTTCACCTCCCCACTGTTCGATAGAAGCTCTTACCCCGTTTTCATAAGCTATCCGTTCATCTAATGTTACGATGCCTTTCTGGGCCAATTCGGCCTTAATCAATTCCAACTCTGCATAAGACATTAATGGTAATTTCATCGGGGCAACGGCCAGTGCCTTATTGGGAGTCGAAGCCTTTCCTGCCGGTTGTATAGCAAAACCCGCAGGCCACCCGATGTAGTCATCCTTCTGTTTAGACACGAACAAAGGAAGTCTCGGATCATTCCATGATTTCAACGTGTTAACAAGAAATTCCGAACAAGCCCGATAAGAAGTAAAATCATTAGCCCTATTAAGAGGAGCCTCCTGGGGATAAACCCCGGAAATCTCAACTAATGCCGCATCGCTATTAGACTCAAATACAGGATACATTTCAGGGGTATTGATCATTTTTTGTATTTCACTTCTAGCATCATATTCCGCAACATTCAACATTTTCAGAAGAACACGCAAGCGCAACGAATTACAAAACTTTTTCCATTTGAGAATCCCCTCGCCGTCGACCGTCTTGTAAAGCATATCTCCCGAAGTATTATACTTCAGACTACCAGATACATCAAACAAAATATTAGCCGTTTCCAATTCTTGTAATATATTTTTATATATGGCCAGTTGTTTATCGAAAACCGGATAATATAATTGCTCGTCTCCGCGACATGCCTCCTCCATCGGTACATCCCCGAAAGCAGAAACTAACACATCAAACATATAACTTTGTAATACTTTAGACACAGCCTGATAATTGACCTCTCCAAGTTTTTCAGCCTCTTTTTCCATAGCTTTCGCATTTGCCAACCATTGATAATAAGTACTCCAGCTACCGTCACCTTCACTATCAGAAACATACCACCAGCCTATATCATTCGTATTACGATAAGAAATAATGTTTCCCATCAACTCGTAAGTATAGTTATTAAAACGTTTCCAGCTAAAAGAAGATACATTATACAAGATCGGATCGAGAAACGAACCAGGATTAGCTTCATTAAGTCGAGTCGGGTCCGTGTTCAACTTCTCGAATGGAGTACATGCTGAAAACAGTCCTCCTATAAAAATTCCTCCCAATAAAATATTCCGAATACTTTTTTTCATGTACGTATTATTTTGTCAGATTAAAAACTCACATTTAAACTTACACCCATTGAACGGGTCGTGGGTAAAGAACCAGCCTCAACACCAGGCACGATATTTCCACCATTCAGAGCCCCAGTTTCCGGATCGAATACCGGGTAATCCGTAAAACAGAAAAGATTTCTCCCGTACAAAGCGATCGATGCTGAACTTAACGGCGTTTTTCGCAGTTGTCTTTTCGTAAAAACATATTCCAAACGAACTTCCCGAATTTTTAAAAATGAAGCATCAAACAAGTTCGTTTCCACGTTCTCCACTTTATAATACTCGCCATAATACACTTGTGCCGTAACAGGTTTCGTGTTCGGGGTATAAGATCCATCCGAATTTGCGACCACGCCCGGGGCAATGATATACGTTCCACCCATCGGTAGCAAACCAGCTTGAGCTAAACGGGAATCATCACCGGAAATATAAAGAGGTGTGCCAGGTAAACGCCCGTTCAAAGTAGCTTTACTTTTCCCTTGAATACCTAATTTTGCATTTGTTGTTGAATATATTTTTCCTCCATGTTGTCCGTCAAGTAATATACCAAGAGTGAAATTTTTATACTTGAACTCGTTGTACCAACCAGCCTTCCAACCGGGATAAGCACAACCTACATACTCAATCTCATCCGTTGTTACAGGAAGTCCGGAAGCATCGACAATCACCTGTCCATCCGTCGTCCTTTTCAATTTATATCCCCAAATATCACCAATCGTTCCGCCAACTCTCCCGATAATAGAAGCTCCTCCGATCTTACTGATCAACTGGTTTTCATCTGCACTTTTTGATAAAGACAAGATCTTATTTTTATTCTTCGACCAGTTGACCCTACTCGTCCATCTGAAATCATTTGTAATCACAGGAATAAAATTTAATGCCACTTCGAATCCCATATTCTGCACGGTTCCCGAATTTATTGTCGCTTTGGAATAACCGGTTGTCGGGTCCATAGGGGCATCCAAAATCTGATTCTTTGTCCGGTTGTAATAATACGCGAAGTCTACATTCAAACGGTTTCCAAATGTCCTTATATCCATTCCAACCTCATAATTGGTTGAAATCTCAGGTTTAAAATCAGCATTAAACAAAGTCGTCGGGAGTTTTACAGAACCGGCAAAATTAGTCGTCTCGTAATACCGAGAAGTTTTATAAGGATCAGTATCATTTCCGACCTGTGCCCATGAAGCTCTTAACTTCAACAAGTTAATTTCCCGAGGCATATTAAACCATTCATTAAATAAAACACTTGCCGAAACAGAAGAATAGAAAAAAGAATTATTCCTTTCCGGTAAAGTCGAAGACCAATCGTTCCGTCCACTAATATCCAAGAATAACTTATTTTTATAAGCAAGATTAGCCGTGAAATAAACACTATTCACCCTTTTATTAAGAATCTTCTGATTAAATTCAATGGCTGAAATCGCATTCGCAAGTTTATAAACACCAGGGGTGATTAACCCGTTGGCAGCATTAGATAACATATCCAATTTAGAGGTCATCATGTTACCTCCCACAGCAGCATTCAGCGTAACTCCATCAAGGAAACTATTGTGATACGTCAATAAAATATCACTATTCAATTCATAATTGAATATATTTTGCTTTTTAAAATACCCTTTGGGATAAATCACATCACTCATCGGACGGTGCTGTTCACGCATATCTATCTCCATCTGCAAAGCCGAACGAACCATAAAATCAAAATGATTACTAAGTTTCAAATTAGCTGAAATCATGGATATAGTCGCATGCTTTTCCGTCGGGTTCAACGACTCGTACAAAGTCACGTATGGATTCCCGATAAGCTTGCTGAAAGGTTGTAATTGAGTAACATTTTCCTCTCCCTTTTTCCACATCGGGCGATACCAATCCAAATTAACATTGGGATTCTGAAAAATCAAAAAATAAGAGATCGAATTACTACTATAACCTAATGCCGGAAGATTATCACTCTGCCGCCACGTATAACTGGTCCGGTAATTAACGCTCAACAACCTGGAAACCTTTTGCATACCGGAGATTGTTGCCGTAACACGTTCAAATCCCGTGTTAGGAAGAATCCAGTTATTTTTCATATATGTTAAAGATGCCCTCAGTGATCCCCTATCATTTTTCCCCGAAACGGCGAGAGAATTCGTGGTCGTATACCCCAAACGGAATAGGTCCTTGCGGTTATCTTTATAAGCTCTCCACGGAGTTGCATTATCTCCTCGGTCTTGTTTTCCCTTATCATACTGATAAAACAACTGATTTTCAAATCTCGGCCCGTAAGCGCTACTTGTCCCGCTTGTTCCACTGATTGAACCATCTGGGAAATCCCCGTAGGAATAGTATTGTTGTCCCTCGTAAACGCTACCTTCTGGCCCTATATTACTTGGTTGTCCTTGTCCGAATTCATATTGATAATCCGGCCACATTAACACATTTTCAACACTCGTGTTTGACGTGAAAGTAACTCCTAATCTTTTTTCCTGTTCATTTCCATTTTTGGTGGTAACCATTATCACCCCATTAGCTGCACGGGAACCATATAAAGCGGTTGCACTGGCTCCTTTCAAAATCTGGATACTCTCAATATCCTCCGGATTCAAGTCTGAAAAACCATTTCCAAAATCTATTGAGGCTTCTCCGGATGCACTTTGCGCATTTCCCGTGTTAATCATGGGGGCACTCATGGGAACCCCGTCCACGACAATCAATGCATTGTTTCCCCCTTGATTCAACGAAACATCCCCGCGCAATGCTATTCTCGTAGATCCTAATGGTCCTCCCGAAGAATTAATACTAAGCCCGGCCACCTTTCCAACCAAACCTTGTGACCAGTTAGAAGAAACCGCACGCATGACTTCATT
>NZ_JBCOSQ010000033.1:0-51644 GCF_040920905.1 Butyricimonas sp. RTP31003st1_G1_RTP31003_210430
GTACTGATATGTTCATTACCCCGAAATCCAACCTTATCCACGTCACGGATGAAACCATGAACAAGGAAACATTCAAGGTCGAGGAAAGCAAGCGTTGTGTTTCCGTGATGACAGACTGGGGTGAAGGTGTAGGTTTCGGAATCAACGAGGTAGTCTGGACAAACAAGACCAAAACTTCAACCGAGGACCAGAAAGAAGGAACAGGAGAATAAATATTAATAACCGTGTTACCCTTGGATAGGGTAACACTTAAATAATTAACAAGATGGATTTCGCAGATATTGATAAAAATCTCCCCGACGGGAAGAACATGGGTGGACTTCCCCAGATCGTGTATTTCTGCCTGCATACCGACGTGCTAACGTTCCCTACCGAACCTAAAATGTCCGACGAGGATATAACCCTGGAGAAAATGGGTGAACTAGTAGGAGACCTTACCTTGAAAGAAGGTAAAAAAATGCATTCTTTTTACATCACGGACGATGAAGGAAAACTCGATTTCGAGAGCGTGGGGGAAAAGGATGGAAAGAGCTTCTCCGAGAAATTAAGAATTTACAATCCCGGGTTACAATCGAAATTATTAGGCTTCGTGAATATTGCTAAAAATGAAAGCCTAGTTTTCCTTGTTCCGGATTGTAATGACAATTACTTCTTGATGGGAGATACCCTCCGGGGAGCAACCCTCGACAGTATCGAGAACATGACCACGGGGCAAAAAACAGAAGAACGTCCCGGCGCGGGAATGGTCTTCGCTTACAAAACAGCGAACGTCTATCGTTATGTCGGGAAATTCCCGGCCAGCACCCCCACGGAAGTAACAGCATGAATACCGGATCCCGAAAGGGATCCTTTTTAACACCACAAGCACATGGGAAAGATTAACAACCAAGTTATAGAGATCCGGAACTGGCTGAACTCGGACAGGAACTACAATGACGGGGTATTCCTGTACAACAAATACGGGAACAACGATAGTTTAAAACGTATCTTCCCCGGTCGGGAGAAATTCCAAGCGCAAAAACTCGCCTACGAGTTGGCAAAACTGGCAGGCTTTTCCTTTTCCGATTTCTTAAAAGATCAGGTGATTCAAGAAGAAGTAACACCCGTATCCCCGAAAAAAAACACGACCGAGAACAACGAAGACACGGGCTTAACCGGACAAACGAATCGCAAAATGATCGAATACCCACCCCTAATTCGCAGGGTAATACACGAAATGAGCCGGCTATACAACGACCGGAGTATGCTAAAGACACAACAAAACGCGATCCCGGACGAGAACACTCCGGAAAACGTCGAAAAACGAAAGAATCTCGTGGATATGATCGAGGCCCTTTCCGGGCGCATCCAGCTACTTTTCGAGGCGAAAAAAGCCTACCTCGAAAGAGGCATCATCCCGGACGAGAACGCCCTATTTCCCCTGGAGGAATCGAAACAATCCATCGAGGAGTTGCAAACGAGATTGAAAAATCTCCGGAGTTATATCTCGAAAGATAAAAACATCTTAGTTTATCAACGAGAAACAAGACAAGAAAAACCGAACCCGATGCCGGACAGTCCGAAAAAGGAACGAATCTTGAAACGTATCGAGAAAAACGAGAAAGAAGTACAAGAGCTTGAAAAGCGGATTAAAGATGCTACTGACAATAACTGATATCGTGAAAAGAAAACAAACTGAAGAACCGGAAGCACAAACGCCCCCGGTTCTTCGTTTAAAATCTCCTCTCTGCAAAAAGATTTCAAACCCGGAAAGTTCCCTCCACGAGGAAATCGGGCAAATCTCTCACGACGAATGCATTCATTTTTGGTCATTCGGATCTTACTCTCTACATGAACTCATGTTCTACTTGCTCAAGCAAACGGGGCCAGCACACGTGAACCTATGTACCTGGTCTATCAGTCAAGACGCCATAGAGAAAATCACGAGAAAACACAACAACGGGGAGATTTTATCCATTCGTTTCTTGCTTGACCCGAGGGTAAAAGTTTGCAAGGCAAAACCCTTGCAGATGATCACCCGTAATTTTCGACACGCCATCACCCGGGTACACGCGAAAGTAGTAACGATCGAGAACAACGAGTGGAAAATATCCATCGTGAGCAGCCAAAACGCCACGAATAATCCTAAACTTGAACGAGGAGTTATCATCATCTCGGATGACATCCATGACTTTGACAAACAAATCATAGACAATGAATTTAGAAAGCACGAAGTTAGAAATGATCGAGCAACTAGCGGGATTATTTTACACCCCGAGGGAGATTGCCATCATCCTGGAAGTTGACCCGGAAGATCTCGACAATGAAATCGCTTCCGAGAACGGCGAAATATATACCGCTTACATGAAAGGATATTACAAGAGTGACGTGGAACTCCGGAAAAGTATCACGGAATCAGCCCTACAAGGTAGTTCCCCCGCACAGGCCATGCTAAGAGATATTCAAAAAATTTTAAAGATCAGATCATGAGAAAAGCGTTGGAAGACCAAGATTTTGAAAACATCAAATCATACTTGTTAGAAGGTAACGAGGCCGCTTTACCCGCCCATCAAAAACTCATGCTGGATCGCTGGGTCGCGGCGTCAAAGCTCCTTGACAAGAATCCCGTGATGAAAAATGCCGTGGCCATTCTCCGGTTGAAATTCCCGGGTTTAAGTCGGACGCAAGCGTACGAGGATTGCCGAAACGCCATCCGAATGTTCAACTCGAAAAAAGACTTCGATTTTGACTTGTGGCGTAACTGGTTACTCGATGACATAATAAAACTATGTATCAAGGCCCGAGAATCCGGGGATCTGAAATCATGGGCATTAGCACAACGTAACCTAATCGCCGCCCTTGGCGAGGCTCCGGCACAAGATATCGACCCGAAATTACTGGAAAAACACCCGATCGTAATTCCGATCCAGGTCAACAACAACACGTACAACGTGGATTTCAACAAGTTTTTAAGTCTATCCATCGATCAACGAACGAAACTTGCCGATGCTCTCGTCGCCCCGGCAACGGACGAGGATATTATTAAAATCATGAAATCATGATCCAAAAATTACAACTGAACCCGGCGCAACAAACCGGGGTTATCTTGCAAGCCAAGAATAAAGTGGATATCTGGGGACGAGGTACCGGGAAATCGGCGGGCATCGCCTGGGATATAAACCTGATCAATCGCTCCATGCCCAGGGCACTGACTTCCGTGACCGGGCAAACCTTCGGGCAATTACTCACCCGAACACTCCCCTCCACGTTTAAATTGCTTGAACTCATGGGATACAAGCAACACGTTTCAGCAAAAGATCCCGGTAATTACATTATCAATCGCCGTCCTCCCGATCACTTTATCACGCCCCATGAAAAAATCATGAAATACGACAACTTCATCAGTTTCTCGAACGGGAACGGTTTGTTACTACTATCACAAGACCGGGCAGGATCTTCCCGGGGACCATCCGTTGACTACGAGATCCTGGATGAAGCCTTAACCATCAACAAACAACGATACGATGAAGAGACATCCCCCACGAACCGAGGAAACGAGGGAATATTCGGTCCTAAAAGCCCCAGGCCAATTCCTTGGCACCACGGTTTTCACTATTCAAGTTCCATGCCCTACACGGCAGAGCAAAAATGGCTTTTAGAACTAGGTAATTATTACGAGGAAGAACGAGAGATCCGGTTGTTCGAAGTATGGAATCAAATCATTCGCCTTCAACTAGAATTACTCGAATGTGAATCCCGGGAAGAGTTCAAACGAATCTGGAACGAAACCATTCGTCTCAAACAGAAAATCGCTCCATTCGTGAGTAAAGAAGGAACGTTATTCACCTTCGCCAACGCCTTCGACAACATAGATAACGTCGGTTTCTCGTATATCAAACGAGAATACCAGAAACAAACGTTACTAACTTTCCTGATCGAGATCATGAATATGATCGTGGATAAGGTGGAGGATTGTTATTACCCTCTCTCCGATCGTCACGTCTATTATAACTCGACAAACGACAGTTACATCCGGGATGTTGCCGAGAACACGAATTTTGATTGGAACAAACTATCGGAATCCGATTGCAGGTACGACGCAGATTGTGATCCCCGTTCCCCGATCGAGTTATCCTTCGACTGGGGAGCCCGTATTTCCCTCATGACCGTATCGCAAGAACGTCATTTCGATTTTTCCACGGGGCTCGTGACCGATTACCCGATCCAAACGTTCATCAACGAGTTTTTCGTGAAACCGGACGTTCCCTCCACCATGATCAACGCCTTGATCGACAATTTTTGCAAATATTACACGCATCACGAAACAAAAATCATACATTACTACCGGGATCGTTACGGGGATCACCGTCAGGCAAACAGTTCTCAATCATATAACGAACAAGCCATTGACAGGCTACAAAAAAACGGCTGGACAGTCATCCCGTTTGTACATCACGGCATGGAACCCCCACAACACGATAAATTCTTACTTATCCAGAACATATTGAAAGAATCCGACCAACGTTTCCCAGCCGCAAGATTTAACGGGGTAAAATGCAAATACACACTCATTTCCATGAACAACACCCGGGTTATCGAACGGGACGGCCGCTTCGGGAAAGACAAGAAAAGCGAAAGCGCTCACTCCGGGGTTCTACCCGAGGAAGCAACCCATTTTGGTGATGCCGTGGATAAAATTTTCTGGACGAAATTCAACAATTGTCTCTACAAGTCAAATTATACATTCATACCCATCAGGCTAAAATAATACAAGACATCTTTAAAATCCAACATGAACGTAAAAAATAGAATCATTTAAAAACAAGATAAACACCTACCCTGTTTCCTCCCGAACGGGATTTTACTTCAAAATCTGTCCTTTTTTCCATGTTCACTCTCCTTTATTTTAGCGGAAAAACAGGAGTAACATGGCAACAACAATCAAAAGAAACCTCGTTTTAAAAGAACTCGATATAAAAGAAGACCCAACCACTGGAAAGCAACGTGTTTTTTCTATCACTTTTGACAAGAAAAACGGGGAACGGGTTTACTATCCTCGTGCCGTTTCCTGTGGTCTAAACATGGATCTGAAAGCGAACCGTTGCCGGGGAATCCTTGCCGTTGACCAAAACGGGAACGCAATCTCTCACCCAACACCCGTGGGGATAGACCGGATCATCAAGTATAACGATTTAAGCGTTATTTTCTAATGGCAGCGACAGTTATATATAACGATCAGGGAGTGCCATTAATGGCCTACGGGAAAAACTATTTCGCTTCAACCGCGGGAATCCCAGAAAAAACAAAGTATACAGAGCAAATTCAAGACGTTGATAATACAGTCACTATCGGGGAACACGTGTGTTGTTCTTGGGCATCCGGGAATAACTTCCCGCAAGAAGCCTCTAAAGTTATCAGCCGGACGGGAGTTTTAAACACCGGGTTAAAATTCATACACAAGGTTGTTCTCGGTCAAGGAATATTCCCTTGTCGTGTCAGTGGTTACGATGAAAAAGGGAACGAGAAACTCGAAGTTGTCAATCATCCCGAGATCATCAACCTCATGCAATCCCGCATGATCCGCCGTTATCTTGCCAACAGTTACCGGGATATCTTGAAATTCGGGATATCCTTTCCACAACTTATCCCCAATCAAGACGGTAGCAAAATCGTCGGAATAAATACCATTAACGCCCTTCATTCCAGACTAACCAAACCCGAGAATGGTCAAATAAAACATTGTATTGTTTCCGGAGAATGGCCTGATGTAAACTCTCGCAACATGGAAGTTTACCCGGTACTCGATAACTATGACCCCTTGGCGGATCTCGAAATCCTCCGGTATGAAGGCAAATTAAAAGGTAAATCTTTCATTTACCCTCTTCGAGACGAATGGGATAACGATGACATTTACCCTTTACCTTCGTGGTGGTCAGCAAAATTAGCGGGTTGGATAGACGTGGCAAATAAAATCCCCGCCTTCCTCGCGAAAGCATACGAGAATCAAATCACCTGGATGTGGCACGTGAAAATTCCATACGCTTACTGGGATAAACGATTCCCAGTAGCAGATTACCCGGATAAATCAATCCGCCAACAAAAAATCCAAGAAGAAATGGATCTGATCGAGGAGAGTTTAACCGACTCGGCAAACGCCAACAAGGCTATTTTCACGCATTACACGATCGGCACAAACGGGAAACCCGAGGAGCAATGGATTATCGAACCACTGGACAACAAATACAAGGCAGATGATAAACTATTAACCTCAGCCGCGGCAAACTCCGAGATATTGTTCTCGCTCATGGTAAACCCGAACGTTCTCGGTGCCGGGATGCCGGGCGGGACCTACGCGGGAAATCAAGGCGGAAGCAACATCCGGGAAGCATTTCTTGTGAACGTGGCCATGGCATGGCTTGACAGGCAAAATATACTGGATCCTATCGAAACCATGTTACAATTTAACGGTATTAAAGACATCCAATTGAGATTTAGAAACACGATACTAACCACGCTGGACACCGGTTCCGGCACGCAAAAAGTAATATCATGATTTTCTCGACAGATAAAACGACCCTTTTACGGGAAATTCAAGAATTCCTCCCGTTCGCCTCGAACTACGATCTTGAACGAGTAATCCCGTTACTGGAAGACACGGAAAAACATTTTCTCACCCCACTCCTTGGCACGGCTCTACACGAACGTCTAACGAAAGACATGGGAACGTACAACGAAGAGATCAAAATGTGCAGGAAAGCCGTGGCCAATATCATGGTTTACATGAATTTTACCTTGCTAAACACGCAACTTCTCCCGGGTGGTTTCACTCGAATCAGCGGGGAAAACACGAGTTCCTTGTACAAGTACCAAGAAGAAGACTTGAAAAAGATATTCCGGCGTAACGGTTTCGATCAGCTTGATGTTATCGTGGAATATTTCATGAAGAACCGGGAACGTTTCCCTGAATTCGAAACATCAGACTATTACATTTCCGGGCAACACGAAGTGATACCGGATCGTTTCGTGTTCTCGAAATTTTACAAAACAATATCACACGTCGTTTTCAAACACCTTCAACCATTCATCCACCGGGCTATCGACCTGGACATCTCTCCCATCATCACCATAAACGAGACGGTCTTGCAAGATACCAACCTTTTACAACTGATTCGCCCGATCGTGGTTTACCTTGCCGTGGCTTACGCCATCGAGGATTCGGGGGTGAATATTGATGAAACGGGGGTCTGGCTTGAAAACAAGATTCCCGCGGACGGAATTATCGAGAGAAACCCGTTATCGAAAGAGACAAGCGATGCCTTGGTCACACGATATCGAGAACTCGCCTCACGGTACATGGATCATCTCACGAAAGAAGTTTCCGGGGTATCGGAAAACATTAACGTGTTCGCTAGGGATAACAAGAACAAGAAAACTATTTGGATATAAACCAAAATATCATGAACAACATCAAGATAACATATCATCATTGGTTCCGGGAAAAGAGCATTGAAACGACTTTCCCGTCATGTTGGTCCGAGATGACACCAAGACAATTCCTTGCCTTAACATCTCACCCGGATGATCATGAATTACTTGCCGTCATGCTAGATATACCCAAGCGAATCGTGAAACGGTTATCATTATTGCAGATCCACGAGCTGGCCAACCTTTTTGATTTCATAAAACGAGATCAAAAAGTCTCATCTTTCTCTTTAACTACCCTGCGAATCCCGTCCGCGGGAATCCTTCATTCCCCGAACCCCAAACTACAAGAAATGCCATTCATGCAGTTCGTTTACGTGGATACTTTTTACATGAGTTACGCCGTTGATCCACGTTTCGAAACATTATGTAAACTTGTATCTTACCTGTATTCTCCTAAAACCGGTTTCAACAAGATAACAGCAGACGCTAACATAGACAAGATAAGAAAACTCGACAAAAAGACACTAGAGGCTATCTCCTTAAACTACGGGCTTATCAGGAAATGGATCACGGAACGTTACCCCCTCGTTTTCCCGAAACACTCTAACACGAGAAAAAGTCACGATTCTTCCTGGCTTGACGTGTTCGACAATATTGTCGGGGACGATTTAAAAGACCGGGATAAATACGCCGAAGTTCCCGTGAACGCCGTCTTCAGGTTCATAACGAAAAAAATCAAGGAGGGAAGAAAATGAAACAGGAATATTCTGATATAGCGAACTATTTCCAAGACTTGGCACAAAAGCACAAGGAAATAAAAGAATTCAAACGTTACGAGTTAGATGAACTTCTTTCAAACGCCATGTTCGCATGTTACCCGGCCCTCGTGCTAGAGGGATTTGACTTCGACTTTTCCGGCTCCTCTCCTGACAACGTGTTAAAAAACCGGACAGGTGGGTTCAATATAGTGCTTCCCTGCAATATCAATAACGCGGAGGAAAGAACACAAACCCTTGATCACCTCGAAACGATCGGGGACCAGTTCATCATGAAAATCGCGAAAGACAAGAAAGAGCGTCACCCCTTGCTCACCACTTTCGACCTGTCTTCCATCGAAGGTATTCATTTCGCGAACCCAGCTCATGGAATCGTGTTTTGCCGTTACACCTTCACGTTAAGAACAAAAATCGTAGAGGATCTATCAGTATGGGAGTAGAATTATTAAAAATACCGGCTAAACTAGCCCCTTCCGGGAATCCCATGAACTTCAAAGTTCGGGCGGGGAACTACGCCATTTCCGGGCATCGACTCACTGCCCAAATTCAAATCGAAACGGTTCCGGACAGCGGGATTTTTCACGCCTTGCCCGTCATGAATCTGGATCCCGATGAAACAGGTGTGGCAGATTTGGACGTTAGCACTATCATTCACCGGAGAATGCAAACAGAGCTACCGGCTTTCGAGGATTCCCGGGTTACCCGTCTTTTAAAATCCACGCTTCGTTACAAGGTCCTATTCTCGGAATACTATGGGAATCAATCAGCGATGAAAGAAACGAGTATTTTAACTGCAATGAAGTGTCGCTTGAATTTCTATAATTATCCCCTCGAAACAATCGAGGATTACATTATTCAAGGCAAAAACTACTTGTCTCATCGCCCGGAAACAATCGACACCCACCCCGGGGAAATTCATTATCTCGTGGTATTAACCCTGTTTCCGGACACTTACACGACAAAACTATCTGCCCGGTATTCGGATGGAACTGAAAACACGATAGACTTGCATACTTTCACCTCTGTCACGGAATACAACGTGTTCGCCATCCCGTCTGGCTTGAAACACTTGAACCTCGCGAAAACAGGTATTTCACTTGTTTCTTACACTATATGGGTTGAAAATTCTTCTCACGAGATCGCTTTCAAGAAAATAACATTTAACGTGTTTCCCGGCAACCCGGCAAATCGTTGTTTCTTGTTTGGAAATCTACTCGGGGGTATTGATACCATAATCACGGAATATCAATCCGATTCACTAAAAGTGGAACGAGAAGCCTTCCAAAAATACCTGCCCATGGATTACAAGGCAAATAGTTACAACATCACGACATTCGTATCCGGGTACACGAATATTTTCGAGGCCTCGACCGGATATATCAGCCGAAAATTAGCAGAAGTATGCAAGGAAATGGCCATCAGTGAAACCGTGTTCCTCGTGGGGAAAAAATCTTTCATCGCTATCAATATAGACAAAGGAACTTTTGATATTGCTAACGACAAGGAAGATCTTCAATCATTCACGTTCAAGTATTCCCCAGCCTTTGAAAAAGACTTGATATTCCTTTCTGTTGGTGCAAGCGAATCTTATTCAGATAACGATTATAATGAAGATTATGACTAGCCTGGAAGAATTAAAACAATTGATCGACTATATTCATCGTCGATTACCGTCCGAAGAGAAAATCGACGCCGCGGAACATAATCGTATCCTAAAAACTCTTGTTGACACGCTGGCCGGAATCGGTGCGAACGTATTTTTAGGTATCACCACACCCGAGACTATACCGGAACAATCCCCGGCTATCAAATGTTTTTACCTGGCAACAAAGAAAGGGAATTACCCTCATTTCGGAGATCTTGTTATAAACAGTCCCCTCGCAGTAATCTACTGGAACGGCTTTGACTGGGAAAAACATGAAATCGAAGTTTCTGTAAACGTAAATGTAGACATTAATGATTTCGTTGATTTAAGTAATTTCGCTAAATTAACGGCAGATAACGAGTTTGTTGGAAATCAAAAAATAATAGGCTCTCTCGAAATTGGAGAAACTCGGGGAAAACTTCGTCCAGCAGTAACCCGCAACAGAGAAATGGCTGATGGTAATGCAACTGTATGGGATGACTTATTGAAAGTAATCAAAACTGTTAAACAAGTACCCGATTCAAAACTATTTAATGAACACGCTTGGGAAGACTGGTTTAATCAGGCACTTCGTACTTTCGATGATGTGAAATTTAAGAGTCTTAAATCTACAGAATTCGAAACCAAGGTAAAAGGATGGATAATAGACGCCATGGGTGACGCGGAGTTCCGTAAACTAATCCTTCGGGAAGGTTTCAAAACGGCGGATTTCATTCCCGGTGTTCTTGGTGCTGGCACGGGCATGGTTGGGACGGAAGATTTCACTACCGGGAAGTTGACTGTTCGGAATTACATGGAGGTGATGGCTCTCGCCATTGCGCAGGTATTTTGGCGTGGAGGGCAAGACGTGTATTCTCCATCAGGAATGAAGGTCAACAAGGTAGAGGAATATGACGATTACTGGCGTTGTTACATGGAAACTTCCAAGGGACAAAAGAATACTTGCACGGTCGGGGCTCAGATGCGTTGTAACAAGTACGGGGATGACAGGAAAAAATATTATTGGAACCTTGTAACAAGTACCGGGGAGAATTATATTGATTTGTCGAAAACAGACCGGGACGGTGTTGACGTGCCGGAGGTGGGGGATGAGCTGGCGCAGTTCGGGCACAGGACGGACCCGAATCTCTCTTGGCTCCTTGTTATTTCCTCTATGCCGGAGGATGCGGGGATGACGATGTACGCTGGGGTGGATAGTTACACGCTCTCGGGAAAATGGGCTATTAGAGTGGGTAAAGCCCCAGACGGGAGTAACCGGGTAGGAATATTCACGAAAAATGGGGAGCTCTCTGATGTTATCGAGGGGTTGGAGGAAAAAATTCAAGACGCCATAGCCAAAACAGTAGACATAACCGCACCCTCTCAAGTGTTTAAATACGAGGCGGCTTACACGGGTACCCCAACCCCGGCAAGCATCCTTTTAATGGCACTCCCGAGGAATTTCACGCCGACGTCGTACCAGTGGCAATTCTTAAATGGCAGCACTTGGACGAACATAAGCGGGGCGACCTCCTCGACTTATTCGGTTGCACCGGGTAACACCACGTTGTTTCCTCCCGGTGTTTACACGAGAACATTCCGGTGTGTATGTAACGGTGACGAGAAATTGTCGGATAATTTCACGCTTGCCAAGTTAGCGGATGGTGCAACAGGGCAGCCCGGAGTGGCGGGCAAGGGGGTAAAAAGTACAGTGGTAACCTATCAAGACTCTACCTCCGGCACGACGGCACCCACGGGAACATGGTTAGCAAGTATTCCACCCGTGGCGGCTGGTTCTTACTTGTGGAGCAAGACCGAGATAACGTACACGGATAACTCTAAAAGCACGATGTATTCCGTGGCAAGGATGGGAACGAATGGTACTAACGGGAACGCCGGGAACGGGGTAAGCGGCACGGTGGTGACGTACCAAGCCTCAACTTCCGGCACGACCGCACCGACTGGGACGTGGAGTAACACCATTCCCCCGGTTTCGGCAGGTTCTTTCCTTTGGACGAAAACGGTAATCAGTTACACGAATGGAACAAGTTCGACAATTTACTCCGTGGGTAAGATGGGAAGCACGGGAGCGGCGGGGAAAGACGCTTACACGATCCTGCTAACCAACGAGGCTCACACGGTGGCTTGCGATGCCAACGGGAATCCGTTACCGGGAGAATTGGCGAAGGCGAAAACGAAGATAACTGCCTACAAGGGGACTTCTAAATTAGCGGCAGTTCATTCCGGGGCAACGACGGGGCAATTCTATGTCGTTAGTTTAACAAGTGTTGGCGGAGCATTTCAATTAAATGGTAATGACGAGATAACATGTACAGCCATGAACGCGGACACGGCGTCATACACTTGTAAAGTTTATCTTGAATCCACTTCTTTCTATGTGGAGAAAACATTTATTGTCACGAAAGCGAAATCCGGGGAAAATTACTGGAAAACTGACGTGTGGCTGGATGCGTCCTCCTATGACGCTGACAAATGGATACCTTTTACCGGTACGGCTTTGCAAAGAATGGGATACAACAGGATATGCGTTTCGGTGGCGCTTAATAGTGGAACTAAACCGGCTTGGAGTACTCATGCCTCTGGTTTCTCGGTTGACTTTGATTTCGATATGCAAGCGAGCGGGTGGGGAACGACTGACGCGCAAACTCTGATTTACGCTGACACGTACAAGTTCTGCCCGGAGTCCCCGGCGAGTTGCGGGCAAATGACGTATTCAAGCATCCCGGTTTTGTACTTGCGTGGAGGGGGCAAGTATCACGTGAAAACTGATTTTCCCGTCACGTGGACCCCAAGGCCTGACGGGTACACGTGGACCAGTGGATCGTACACGCAATCGGTAAGCCCGCAAACGAGTAGGCCGAAGCCGGTTGGGACAAGCATAATCGGTCGTGGTGTTAGATCGGTGGCGAACAAGTACGCCGTTTCGTCAAGCAACACGACAGCCCCCACGTCGTGGTCAGACACGGTACCATCCACGACGACGATGAATAGATACCTTTGGAATTACGAGATCATAACCTACACGGATGGCACGACGACGGAAACGAACAAGCGGGTGATCGGGGTGCATGGAGCCACCGGAGCCACGGGAGTGGGGATTAAATCGATCACCGAGTATTACCTCGCTTCCGCTAGTGCAAGTGGCGTGACAACATCCACGTCGGGATGGACGACCGGGATGCAAGTCACCACAACGACAAAGAAGTACTTGTGGAATTACGAGATTGTCACGTACACGGATAATAGTAAATACACTAGCACGCCCGTGATCATCGGGACTCATGGTGCCACCGGAAACAAGGGCGACACGGGTGCAGCGGGGAAGGGCGTGAAAAGCACGACCGTGACCTACCAATCTAGTACTGGCGGTACCACCGCGCCAACAGGCACGTGGTCATCAAGCATTCCGGCAGTACCTGCTGGTTCCTACTTGTGGAGCAAGACCGAGATAACGTACACGGATAACCAGAAGAGTACCGTGTATTCAGTGGCGAGGATGGGCACGAACGGGACTAATGGTAATGCCGGGAACGGGGTAAGTAGCACGACTGTAACTTATCAAGCATCAACGTCTGGTACTATCGCCCCCACGGGGGCATGGAGTGGCACGATTCCATCGGTGTCGGCGGGTTCTTTCCTTTGGACGAAAACGGTAATTAGTTACACGAATGGAACTAGTTCGACAATCTACTCCGTGGGAAAGATGGGTAACACGGGAACCCAAGGGGTACCCGGCGAGTCTGTCAACGGGAAGATGTTGTATAAAGACCCGGAATTTAAAGTAGGGTTAAACGGGACTAGAACTTATGGTGCGCAAAATGGCGGGGGAACCGTGGTAATATCTCGCACGAAAAAATCAACAGGTCAAAATCAAGCGGGATCGTTGACATCCACCGAGGCGGCCCAAATAAAGGAAAAACTAGCGGGTTCCCCGTACTCGGAATCGGATTGGTGCTTGTACATCAAGTGTCATGGTGGCACGTCAACAGGTCATCTAGGAGGATTCTACTTCGGGAATCAATCGAGAGCGAATGCCGTGTTCATCGTTAAAGTTAGTGCCAAAATACCCGTCGGGTACACGCTTAAAAACGCTCATAATTCACATGGAACTGGTTACAAGCAAGAATTTCTAACCCCCATGGTGGGAACGGGGAAATACGAGACTTATATTTTCAAGGAAACTTGCGGTCCAACCGGAACTTTTAACACCGTGAATCACCTTTACCTTTCTGGCCCGGTGACAACCGAGGCCGCCCCTTGCGAGTGGTTCGTGGATTACGCAACTGTCTTTGACCAAACGTCGGACGGGTATGCCGATATAGAAATCGTCACGAAAGATTCTTTCGCGGTACAGCTTGGGTTTACGAATTTCGAGGCACTGAAGGCGAACGCTTTAACTAAAGGTCCGCTAATAAAAGCGGGGCTTATTAACGCGGATGTTATAGATGTCAACACGCTGGCGGCCAATAACGCTTTTATCGACAAGTTAAGAACGAACATCCTAAAGGCTAACGTTATCACGGCCAATATGATTTCCGTTATCGGTTTCACGTTTGCCGACAACAAGATAATTGGCGGCAAAGACTTTGGTGTGGGACCGGGGGTAAAGGTAACATCAACGGATTCGGAGAAATCATTTAAAGCTTACAAGGATGCTAGTAACTATATTAGCATGTACTATAATAGCGCTAGTGACTGGGGGTTGAAAGGGGTTGTGGGAGGTGCGGAACTGTTAAAATTAGGGATAACGAACAAGCTCGGTCCTTTCGCTATCGAGGGATCGTGGCTAAGGGGTAGCAACCTGGCTCTATCTGGTTCCCAGTTAAATTTCAGTTATAGCGGCCATCAAGTGTACGTGGGTAGTCATCCTGACATGACTACCGCCGGGAATGCCAAGCTGGGGACTTTCATGTTGTCCGGGGGAGGTTATGGAGGTCTGGGTAGTAATAAACAAGTGGCGTTGATCGCGGGAGCCCCCAATAATGGTAATTCTTATGCCATGGCGGTGACACAGGGGATGTTAAAAATGTTCTCAAACGCGCACATCGTGTCGGGAGTTTCCAGGGCTTACATGACGGGAACCAACCCGGGTATAACGCTGGGTAACGAGCATCCCAATATGATATGCCTTTACGGTACTGGTAACAGGAAGAAAGTAAACTTGTACGCGGGTATGGAAATCGGAAGCCATTTTTTCATAACAAGCGAGGCCTCGCAAGGGTTTGACGTGTTATGCACGGGAAGTGAAAGATTTTACCGCAACGGGAACACGTACGTGGCTGTCCAGTCAAGTGGACAAGATACTGTTCTCGTGATGAAGACGGACACGTACAAGTGGACGGCCTGCCAGCTGCCTATTAACTGGCTTGGGACGTGGAATCCTTGATTGTAAGAAGTGAATTAATATCGAACATGTAAAATTAACGAGTATGAAACTGACATTTGTAGACAGATTTGCCATTAAGAATCTCATTCCTGATCAGGCTAACATCATAAAAGGTATGTTGTTCAATTCAATCGCCAAAAAAGTGAATTTCACCCCGGAGGAGATAGATCGTCATGAACTTTTGAATGAAGAAACGATTATAAACAATATCACAGAGACCATAGATGTGGTATTCGAGGAATCCGAGTTAGCGGTACTGAGAGAGAGGATCGACGAGATGGATCAAGCGGGAACGATTCCATTGCAGCTTATCGATTCTTATTGCAAGATAAAGAACACGAACGTTTAATTTGAAAATTATAGGAAATGGAAATTAATTACAAGACAGTAGCGACAACCACGATCCCGGTTATTTTGAAAGGGATCAACGTGAATTTTTCGGCGGAGTACGAGAACAACATCCCCGGTATCGTGACTTTTAGTTGCGACGGGCATTTCGTGGACGAGAATTCACGGCGTTCCGATTATTTGAATTTTAGCGGGTCTTACGACTGCGAGAATCACTCTTTCACAGCCATCAGTGGTGGTCCGGTGTCACCCGTTTTCTTGACGTTGCTGGAACAACCGATCATGGAGTTCTACAACACGATCAAGGAAAGGTGATAAAAAAAGGGGGGAACTTTTTCCATCACGGTACTTGTTCCCTCCATAATTAGAGTTTTCAATACGCAAAAATAGTAACAAATAATGCAATATTGAAAAATAATGGAATAAAAGGAGGCGAGTAATGATAGAATTTTTTGTAACAGGTGATTTTAACGTTATTCAATCGCAAGTGTACATTATACTGGCGATGTGGGCTATAATGGTTCTCGCTGTTTGTATCGACTTGTGGGCAGGTACGGATAGTGCTAAAGCCCGGGGAGAGAAGATTTATTCTGGCGGTTTGCGGAGAACTTTTTCGAAGCTTGGGGATTACTGGCGAATACAAGTCATGGCCTTGATATTTGACTTGATCGGGAGTTGCATAGACTGGTACACGTTACCTTTCGCCTCGATGCTCGTGACGGCCGCTATCGTGTTGATCGAGGGCCGAAGTGTTTGGGAAAACGAGAGGGCAAAGAAGAGCCAGGTGGCGAAACTGCCGGACGCTATCCGGGCGATAATTCAATGTGCCGACGCTAAAACGGCGGAACAGTTACTGGACAAATTAAAAAAACTCGATGATGAAACTAGAACTAAATAGAATAGCGAAGAAACCTTTATACACGATTGGTCGGTTATTCGTGGACGGGGAATATTTCTGTGACACCTTGGAAGATCGTTGTCGGGATTTGGACAAGGAAGAGAAGGTGATGAACGAGACGGCGATCCCGGCAGGAACCTACGAGGTTATCGTGAACGTGTCCGCGAAATTTAAACGGAAATTGCCTTTGCTTTTGAATGTTCCCCACTTCACGGGTATAAGAATTCACAAGGGTAATACAGACAAGGACACATCCGGGTGTATTCTCGTGGGAGAAAACAGGATACCCGGAAGAGTGATTAACTCGACAAATTACGAGTTAAGATTAACACGTGTACTGGAGGAAGCGATGGTGGCCGGGGAAAAAATAACCATAACAGTAAAATAGCAAGTTTTATGAAAGCAAAAGAGTATTCAGTTTTTGAAGGGGGAGAGCGTAACTGTCATCAGCCTGTGAATGCAAGTGAGCAAACAATTCATCGAGGGTCCCCCATTGGCGTGTGTTCCCGAAATGAAGAATTATCTTCCATAAATAGGGATGTTCAACAAACAGGGGGAACATCTTTGTTGCTATCACGTTGTAATAATCTCGATGATATTTTGGCTCGGACAAAATTGAACCCCAAGATTGTAACCATCCCGGATGACTGGCAGAAGAAAGCAACCGAGGATTTTTTGAAAGGAGGGCATCTAGATAATCCCGGGGAGAGGGGTGTAATGGGTCGGGTATTTTGATGACGAAACAAGAGCAGTATGAATAAATTTCTAGTCGTGTGTTGTATGGCTTGTTTCGCGATTGGATTCTCTTTCGGTCGTGGAACAGTGGAAAAAAAAGAAACCGTTCATCACGTGGAGGGTAAAACGATCCATGACACGATTACCCACCTCGTTTGTGATACCGTTTACCTAGCGGGAGAATTGAAATACAAGTACATTTATAAAACAGACACCATTTTTAAAGATGTTCCTATCGTGGATCGTGAGGCCACGCTAGCGGAAACAGTGAGAGATTGGAACTTAACACGAAGTTACAAGAAAACCTTATTCGATAACGAGCATGGCAGGTTTTCGATAGATTTACTTGTGAAATATAACGAGTTACAACAACTCGACTATTCTTTTACTCCCGTTCACAAGGAAATTAAGATCACTAAAAATGATATTTTTACTCCATTCGTGTCGGTCTCCATGTTAACCCTGAACTCGTTTAGTATCGGCGGGGGATTTTTCTATCACAACTTGGGGTGTCGAGTAGAATGGGCACCGGTTGGTTTAAATTGGGGAATAATGTATAAATTTTAACTCTCGATCATTTCCAACTTTTTGATATGTAACGATGGCGTAAAAAGGCATCAAAAATAATTCAGGATTCTATACGGTAATAAATTAGGGTAAACACGGGATTGAATACAAGTCTTTTCACGTGTTCTTGGCCCCGAGTTATACTATTTTTAGAAATTATTTATACATTTGTACCGGGTGAAGGAGATTTCACCTGGTTTAAAAGGATTAACGTGTACTACACAACCATTGATACTCCCACGGTGGAACGATCGAGTATCTTTGGGGAGACGTGGTACGTATATATAACGTGTACGTACCCGTCTTAATTGAACTGTTCCGATCGTTCCACCGTGGGGAGCAGTGAGATTAAGCGGGTACGTTTTTTCATGCTTAAAATTTTGCAATTATAGACTTGGTAATGTCGGAGATGCGACACGGCTGTGTGTGAAATGCAAGGCGTCAACGAATCTCTCGTTGGCAGGGGTATCCGGAGAAAGGATACCCCTTTAATAAAAAAAGAACATATCTTTCCCCAAAAAAACTGTCCTTTTTATCCTGCTTCTCAATACCTATCATTGTAACAAAAATAGCTGTCATGATAGAAATGTTCATCAATAACAAACCTTTGGTTTTACCCTCCGATTTAAAGATCCGGGTCGAGATCAATTCCCCGGCATTTGAATCAGACGTGATCCCCTCCAGTATCGTTTATTATTTTAACGTCCCGGTCACCCAAAACGAAGAAGTTTTCAACTACGCCAATTACGTTGAAGTAAAAAACAAATACCGTGAATACAACTGGAAGATGAGATTCGAGGGATTTTGGATATTCTCCGGGAAATTAATCGTCACGCAAATAAACACGGAATTCAGGTGCGCAGCCTCCATCAAACAACTACCGACCGAATTCGGTGATAGAAACATAACCGATTTTACCTATGACCGAATCTTACTCGGTAGTAAAAGCATGAAAGAATACGTCAACGAGGTCAGGAAACAAAAATCATTCACGCTCTCTTTTCCTTCCATTTACGCCCCGAACCTTTACGGGGAAGGAGAATCGGCAGACAACCAAGACTTCGGAAAAATCGTGAACGCCATGAATATCGAGAATACCAGCTCGAACGTGAACACGGTCATTCCCTGTTTTCACGCCATATACATCATCGAGACCATGTTCAAGTCGGAAGGTTACCAGATTCTCAATTCTTTCGATCACTCTTTCAAAGAACTCCTTCTTTTCAACAATTACACCCTTGACCAGTTACCCGTGGAAAACTACGCGTTCTCGAATCTCGTTGGAAAAACGAATTTAATCCTTACTGCCACAGATGACCCCACGAACAGCATCCGGTTTAACAAGTATTACGCCACCCCGGGAGAATACGAAATCAGTATTTTCGCCAAAGCCAAGTTCACCTCTCACTCCAACCCCGAAAATACACAAATGATCGTTGAAGCATCCATGGTCTACACGGCACATCAAGGGAACCCAAACGGTACCCGCAAAGAAATCAACCGTGTTAAAGTTGAATACGATCCCAATTACCGTGATAAAATTGACGTTTTCATCGATATTTGTTTCACGCAAATTTTCGAACAACCCGGGGAAAACTGGCTATATTTCGAGATGTATGCTTACAATAGCAAGGGTAACGCCATCTTGAGAAATTACGAGATCACGGAAGGATACATCGAGATTCGCCGGATCAATTCCTCGACCACAGATCTCAACACCTACATGAAAGAAATAAACCCCGTGAATCACCTTCCGGAAATATCATGCAGTGATTTTCTCGTGTCCTTCAAACAATTGCTAGGGTTCATCTACTTGTTCGATTTCACGAATAAAACCCTGCAAGTCATTTTCATGAAGGATCTCTTGAAAACGAAGGCTCTTGATCTCACTGAACAATACATTTCGGACACCCCGGATACAGAGATCAAAGAACCGCAAGCGTACGAGTTAAAATATGATATTGACGAATTCAATATAAACGGTTACACCTACGAAGGCCAGTACAACTCGTTAAAAGAACTCCCCTCCCCGATTCGTGAGAAACTACTCGTTAGAATCAAGAACATCAATAGTTTTTACGAATCCAAGATCGTTGACAACACCTTGCAATGGGTTCGAGCCGCTGATGTCTACAAACCCCTTGTCACGCACAAGTACACGAAAAAAGAGAGTGTTGATATCAAGTTACAACCCATCGCCATGGATGAATACAAGGATTCCGTTCATCCCTATTACCCGGAACAAGGCGTCTCGGCCCTGTACTCGCCAAGCACGAGCAAAACAGACAAACTGATCTGTATGTTAAGAACCGATGCCTACGGGGCCACGACGGCAAACATGGGATATTCCATATTATCCAACATGTTCTCCTTTGACCTCGAAGCCGATGACGGGGCGTATAACAAGTACCTAAAATCCTGGTACGATTTTATCTCCACGGCCAACACTTACACCTTCTCTTTCCGGGTGAACATCGAAGACGTGTTCCGGATCCTCACCTTGTTTAACCCGCAGGAAGGAACCCCGGAAGAACAAACCCGCCGGGTCAGGGTTCTGAACCAGGAATACATCCCGTTCCAATTCACGTTCGAGTTCTCACACGATAACATCATTTGCCAAGCCAAACTCATGAAAAATGACAACAACTGATATAAACCAACAGATCCAAGCCTTCAACAAGGACGTTGCCGGCTGGGGAAAGCGAGTCCGGAATCAAACGATATTTAACGCCCGGAAATTAAAAAATCCCGCAGCCAGACCCCGTTCAAAAGTTAAAACTATGCGAAGTAACGATGAAGAAGTTCTTAGCCAATCCATCGGGGAAAAAACGTACAAGAGCGACGGGGAAATTGATTGTATCGGGTTCTCGTTCGCCCGGCACGGGGTATTCTGGCAGAAAGGTGTCGGCCGAGGCTACGTCATGCAAAACGGGATCGTTACACGTGGCCAGAAAAAAAGAATTGGGATAAACAAACACGATAAAAGAACCACCTTCATCGCCACCGCTGGCCCGATCAGACGTAAACCCGTGGACTGGTTCAACGGTTTAATATCAAGAGAAGTTGAAACTCTCGCCGACATCGTTGCCGAGCATTACGCCGATCGGGTAATCAACGCTACCCGGATGACCATCCGGTAACGTAACTTCAAGGCCTACCCCTCTGTTTTGCTTTTTTGTCTCCAATATTTTGATCTATCAGATCTAGTTTTTATATCTAATCATTAAAAAAACATGAATTTAAACTTGCTATTTTAAAATATTTTAATATTTTTGTTATGCATATGCAAAAGGATCCTATTTCACAATTTACAAGTTATTGCTAAACCTAAAAACTTATAAACCATGAATGAACCACCAGTTTTACACCGCTTACATGCTCGTTTGAAAGAACAATGCATATAATATTTCAAACAATATTCTTGCTATTATTTTAAGTAAATTATCAAAAAGGAGGATTTATTCATGAGATTTTCCACAAGAAAGATAACTATATTTAGTACAATAATTTTTCACATAATCTTGACTGGATGTGCAGACAAACAAAATCGGCCATCAAATTGTAACATCCCGATCGGCCATTTGTTATTCAGCGAGGAATGGTTAGAACTAGGAACCGTACAAATGAATAAAGTTCAAGAAAAATGGGTTCATATTTTTAACCCTACACGAGAAAACGTGACACTATCAGTCGTGGAAACTCCCGAGGAAAATTCATCCCTAAAAGTTTCACGAAAAGTTGGGAACAAACGTGTGCAAGCGATACAATCATTTACCATACCAAGTGGTAAAGTGGATTCATTGTTAGTAACATTTTTACCACAGAATGATTTTCCATACGGGGAATTTCTTAACACCGTGTATCTCAAATGTAATGGAGAAATATTAATGACCGGGATAAAAGTCGGGGGTATCGTGGTTGATAATTTTGAAAACGTACCTCCCAGCGAAACCCCACATGGAATTCTGGATCGAGATACAATCGTGTTCCGGTTCGAACAGGGAAAGCAAGTTCCCGTAACATTTGACGTGGAGGTTCAAAACAATGGAAACTCCGACTTAATCGTGAGAAAAATAGAAACGACATGCTCATGCGTGACAACAAAACTTGATAACACCACAATTGCAACCGGAAAATCTACCGTATTGCACGCACAATTTATCCCTGAAGGATTAGCCGGATCATTTTGGCAAGAAATCCGTTTAGTGACAAATGACCCTCAAACACCGTTAAAAACCGTGTTTATTAGATGTTATGTTGAAGAAAAAAATTAAAAACCATGAGAAATTTATCAAAGTATTTCATTTTAAGCATTACATTATCGTTGTTATGCTTAGGAGGATGTGAAAAAGCAATGCTTGACAACAATTTATCATACGCATCATTATATGCAGATTCCGTTTATTTAAGTTTTGACGGGAACTTGAATGATCCTAGAGTGATTGATGCCAATTTAGATGAATACATGCAAGCCTATCGAAGGCTGACCAAACATTTAACCTACAAAGAAGGTTTTTTATCCTGGGATCTCGATTCTGCCTCCCAAGTAAAAGTATCCCAAAACATTTATGACTACTTAATAGGATGCTGGAAATATGATAATACATTACTAGCATCCGGTGAATATAAATTAGATCTAGTTGCTGATGGTTACAGGATTATGCCTAAAGAGATTCCTTTATCAAGTTCACGTTCAGACCCCCCATACCCAGTTCCAATGCTCAAAGGCAATAACAGGTTTGGAGAGAATTTCGGTTTATGCGCTCGGATATACAGAGAATATTACAAATTCCAATCTTTAGCCCAATATATTGATTATCATGCTTCAGAATTTTCCCCTGACGGCTATGGTATTTATAGTATCCAAGGGATACAGAACACACTAAATGCTAGTCGCGTAACAGGATATGCAACGTATTACGCAGCAAATTGTTGTTACACGACTCCTAATTACTTATGCGATGCAAATAAAATCGGATCCCCATATATAAAGGATTCAAGAGATAAAGATGGGATCGGGGAAATCATTCGAGCTGTAAGAAATCTTAGCCACAAGCATATATGTGCTAATATACTTGTAACAACCGCTAAATAACCGGTAAATAAAATGCTTCATCCATGCTTTTTTTGAAAAAACGAAAATTCATAGTTTACTCATGTGCTTGGCTTTTAACAAGCTGTACTCCACCAGCTAACGAAAGAACGTATTATGAACAATTATACGTGGATTCTCTTTTTATCACTTGTGAAGGAGATCTAAACAGACCGGGAGTAATCGAACAACAAGAAACAGCCTACATGAAAGCGTGCCAACGCATGACACGCCATTTACGATACGGGGATTCTCTGTCATGGGATTTCACGGCAAAAGAACTTAAAGTATCTGATGACGTGTACGATTATTTAACAGGATGTTGGAGACACGAAAACTCGCTATTACGAGGAGATAACCCCCATATCCATGGTAAATTCATTCTAAAATTGGTACCTAACGGATATATTTTGTTACCTTCACGAGAACATGGGGAATAAAAGATTTTACAAAAAGCGAAGTTTTCCACTTCGCTTTTCTTTTTTTTCATAATTTCAAAAAAAGTATAATCTTTCGAATTATTATTCGTAATTTATCCCCCGCAAAATCAAAACAAGGGAAATAATGTATAGCAGTTTTCTAATATTTGATCTGGAAACAACCGGATTACTTAAAACGAATGACTCACCAGAAAATTACGAGTCATACCCACAAATAGTACAAATATCATGGTCTCTATTAAGAATGGGATATCAAAATGCCGAAATAAAATCATTCTATTTATGTCCTTCTTGTAAAATTTCTCCTTCCGCACAACAGGTACATGGTTTATCAAAAATCTACCTCAAGATACATGGTTCACAACCAAATGAGGTTTTTGATGAATTCTTAAAAGATGCTTCTAATGCCGAAGTGTTAGTCGCTCACAACATAAAGTTCGACTTTCCCGTTTTAGAAGCAGAACTTTATAGATGGGGTTACGATAGACCATTAGCACGAAAAAATTTATGGTGCACCATGGAGGCAGGGAAAAAATACTGGGGTTACAAAAAGTATCCAAAACTCATTGAATTAGCAGAATTTTGTAATGCAATTTCAAAAGATTCAATTCAGATTAACCATTCAAATCTACATAACGCTCAAACAGACGTTGATTTAGCTTTACAATGTTTCATTTTTTTGATGAGAGATAACTCTGATCTATTCAAAAATATAAGAATACCATACGCTAAAAAACAAAAAAAAGTACCACCACAAAAATCAATCAAGCATCCAATAATGAGAAAATCATGTACTCAATGCAACACCTTAAACGATGAAGACGCCACATATTGCAGAATATGTGGAAAATTTTTTACATTCTATTCTGCAAATATTGAATGCTTTGATAAATTTTCATACACCCCATGTTTTCATTGTAAAAAAGATACTCCTACCAAAGAAGATGAAAACAAGTATTGTGTCAATTGTGGAAAAATATTAGACTTTTAAAAGTAAAGTTTAAGCAACTATAAAATTGAAAGCGAAGTTCTCACTTCGCTTTTTTCTTCCCCTCAAATTTTGCCATATCGTAACTTTCTTCTACATTTGTAGTGTTCAAAGTTTAATACGTAAGGTGGAGATAGACCACCCCGGATTCACGAAGGTGGATTTTTTATATCTATCAGGAAACTATGTTGCAAGATACGCGGTGTATACCCCCGTGTTCACGTTATAATGACGTGGACGAGCCTTACGTAAGACTTTGAACAACGGGACAGGTACACCGTTTTTTCGTACCCAAAACGTTCAAAAATTACGTAACATGAAAAAACAATTTCAAACCCCATCACCCCGGGGCATCATCTCGCAACAAAACAAGGTAAACACCTTCCGGGAACTATTCTTGAACAACCTCGACTCCCCTCACGTGGAGATTTACCGCAAGGCATGGGCGAAAGCCAGAGCAAGATTATCCGAGATGCAAACAGCCATTCATTTTTGCAGAAAGGAGGCGTGTCATGAGTAATCAACAAGCCTCGATTCAAGCCGAGAAAGCCGTCATCGAATCCTGCATCCGGGACATGGAAAACATCTGTCAATCCATTCAAGGCCTTTACCCGGTCATCAACACGAACATCCCGAACTCTCGACTTTCCAACACGGAAAGCGAAGCCTGTAACTTCATCGAATCCATTCAAGCCGCTTTCGTTTCTGCCGGGAATCTCTTAACATCCGTCATCAGAAAGGAGGTAAAACATGTGTAACGACAAGTACTTAGAAGCTCTCGAAGAATTGATGGACTCGTTCCTCGAACGATATTTCCCCGCCGACACGTGGCAGGAGTCAAACGAGCAATACACCTCCACCGAGATACTCGAGATGTTTAACTCCGTTTACCCTATTCCATTGGAAGACATTTACGAGCAACTACGGGAAAAGGGATTCAAGTGCGTTCCCGTGGCCGGGCAAGGTAAATTCGTCTGGCTACTGAAAACAAGATAAACACCTACCCCGTTCCACCCGAACGGGGTTCTTTCTTCAAAACCTGTCCTTTTTCCCGTTTTCGATAAAGTACTATTTTATCCCCCGCAAAATCAAAACAAAAAAAATAATGTATAGTAGTTTTCTAATATTTGATCTGGAAACAACCGAATTACTTCTCGCCATGTGTTGTATTGTCTATGTAAGCGATTGAGCAACAACGCCAGCTTTGTTATTGATGTGTGAATTGTTCCCGGAAAGATCACAAAGAGGCTGGTTGAAGTTCCATTTGCCACTAATTTCGACTTAAAAAGTAATTTTTCATAAAAGAAATACAGAAAGCGTGGAAAGTGATTGGCATATTTGCCAATTACGATTACCTTTGCACCTGTATTTAGTAATCATTAAAAGTGGCGACAACACTTAAAATACGGTAAAAACGATTATGACAGATAAAGGACAACATTCTTTTTTGGAAATTCCGACACAATCATCAGCCCAGATTATTAGCCGAAATGAGGTCGAAGTAATAGCTCCCGATGGAGAAGTTTTCACGGTCTTGTGCCAAATAGGTGCATACACAAGTAAAGAAACCCAAGATCACGAACTTCATTGGTTGGAAGTCTTGTTTGACAAAAACTTTTCCGATGATAAAGAGGAAATGACAAATTCTATTTGGCGAGAATCTGTACAATTTGCCATTGGTGGTGGAATTTTAGGCATTAGTACTGGTACACGCCATAAGGATCGAGCACGTATCGGTGAGCGAATTCGTCAGATACGTGAAGACAGAGGTATGGAAGCTCGTGACTTGGCAAGACTTGCTGGCATTGATGCCGCTAATCTCAGCCGTATTGAAAATGGAAAGTATTCAGTAGGGCTTGATATTTTGTCTAAAATAGCTGCCGTCTTAGGAAAGAAAATAGATTTTGTTGACCTTAATTAGTCTGTTATGATTGACATAAACAATTTCAAGGTTGAAGTTTCTTGCGAATATAAAGGAGAAACATATTCTGTACGGGATAATGGTGCTATTATGAGGCATCCTAAAAAAGCTTGTCGAATAAGACCTTTGGATAACAAATGGACTTTTGGCGAAAAAAATGAAGCCAATGGATATATGTTTTTTGCTTCAAACATTCGTGTCCATCAAGTTGTAGCATCCGCTTTTTGGGGACATCAGAAAGCGGAAGGGATGGTTGTTGACCATAAAGACACGAACAGATGCAATAATAGAGCAGAAAACCTCCATTGGGTAACGAAGCTTGAAAACGTATTGAACAATCCGATAACTCGCCGAAGAATTATCAATATATGTGGTAGCGTAGCAGCGTTTCTTGAAAATCCTACCTTGCTGCGAGATAGTTCTGCAGACCCCAATTTCAAGTGGATGCGCACCGTGTCTGAAGAGGAAGCCGCCAAATGTAAGGCCAATTTAGAAAGATGGAATCAAGAAGATACAGAATTTACAGGTGTTCCGCAAGGCAATGGTATCGGTGAATGGATATACAAAGAGTATCAGCCCGTGAAACAAGGCGATAGTGTTCGTCAGGATTGGACACAATTGTCTACACAGATGCCACATGCTTGTGAACAACAGGAAGAAATGGCGTTGCCTTCATTAATGGAATCATTAACTTCTAATGCCATGCAAGAATATTGGAAAACGCCAACGGAATTTCCCTTATGTCCCACAGACAAAATATCTTTGGAGGCATATTATTCATCATTGGAAATAGGAAAAATATTTTCAAACAACACCTATGGTACAAATACCATCATAGAATTCGCTATATCAGATGATGGAAAACAGTTGTGTGTTGCGACCCATAATCCAGAGGGACTAAAACAATGGTATATTACCTATGTATATATATTGGATGATAAGTATATTCATAAAAATGGAGGTTCCTTTTTCGAGGAGAATGGCGCATTAAAGACAATAACACTCTTTCAGGGAAAAGAATGGACTGGTGATGATTGCATAGATGATTACTGCTAATCAGATTGGAATATCGTAATTAAAAATATCACAAGATGAAAACACCTACCCCGTTCCACCCGAACGGGGTTCTTTCTTCAAAACTTGTCCTTTTTTTCCCGTTTTCGATAAAGTACTATTGCCCGTAAAATGAAGAAGTCATGGCAAGAAGTAACACGACAAACAAACGGGTAAACCTGTATATCAATGGTAAAGAAGCTGCCAACAGTATAAAAGAAGTCAAGGCCGAAATGCAAAAACTCGTGAACGAGCAAGCCCGACTAAAACTTGGCAGTGACGAATACATCGCCCATGCCAAAAAAATCAAAATATTAAAAGGTATCATTCAGGAACACAACGACTCGCTAAAAACGACACATACCCGTTGGTTATCTATTTCCGGAATAACCAACGGTTTTAACACGTATTTCGGAATGGTTACCTCCTTTCTTGCCGGCCTTACCGGTATCGTGTTAGGTTTCAGAAAATGTGGAGATGAAGCCGGAAAATTTGAAGAAAACCTCAGTAACTTATCCGCGTTAACCGGGCTTGCCGGGGAAAACCTTGAATGGCTAAGTAACAAGGCCAAGGAAATGTCAATAACCACGACCAAGGAAGGAATAAATATCAAACAATCCGCTACAGACATTCTCGATGCCTTCACGAAAATGGGTTCTCAACGCCCGGAACTCCTGAAAAATAAAGAAGCTCTCGCCGCAGTAACCGAGGACGCCATCATCCTTTCAGAAGCCGCCAAAATGCAACTGGAACCCGCCGCTGCATCTCTCGCGAACGTGATGAACCAGTTTAACGCGAAATCCTCTGACAGTAGAAGAATCATCAACGAACTAGCGGCCGGATCTCAAGCCGGGGCCGGGGATATTCAATACCTTTCCGACGCGATTGAAAAGTGCGGTACCACGGCCTATTTAATGGGAATACAAACGAACCAGGCTGTTGGACTAATAGAAGCGGTCGCTCCAAAATTTAAAGAAGCTAGCATGGCCGGCAACAGCCTAGACAAAGTTTTACTAAAATTAAAAGAGAAACAAATCGGTTTTAAAACCGGAACCTTTGATATAAACCAAGCCCTAGAGGAACTTGAAACAAGAATAGCCAAGGGAGAATCCTCCGCGAAAATATTCGGGGTTGAACACGCGAAAATGGCAGAGGTCTTGATTCAAGCAAAAGAAGATATTAACCGGTACACGAACGCCGTGACCGGAGCAGAGAAAGCTATCGAGATGGCCGCGAAAAACACGAACAACAGGATGGCAGAACGGGCCCAAGCGATGAACCGACTCAAACTTCAAATGATCGAGGTCGGGGAAAAGATTTCCCCGGCAATCACGATAGGAACCAACACGTTCACTTATTTCTTAAAAGCCTTGACCAAGGCTCCCGGGTTATTCAAAGAAAACAAAGAAATTATCGTTCCTCTCGCCTCGGCAATCCTCGCCTTATCCGGGAAAACACTCCTTGCCTCCACCGCAATTATTAAAAACAGGGCAGCTCTCTTGCTTGACACGGTGGCCAAACAAAAAAACGCCCTTGTCACCGCTTTTCTAACCGAAAAAACAAACCAGTATAATATCACGCAAGGACGTCTACACCCGGCCTTGTTAAAAGCAAGAACCGCATTCGTCATGCTTAACCGTGCCATGGTGGCCAATCCCATCGGGGCCATCACGATCGCATTCACCGCCCTCCGGAGTGCCCTTACCTATTACGACCGTAACAACGAGGAAAGTATCCGACTCGAACGAGAGAAAACGGAAGTCATGAACACCCTCAAAACAAGCAACGAAAAACTCTCCGAACAGTACAAAAGTTACAACACTCAAATATCAAGATTGAACACCCTTTCACGACAAGAGAAACTCGATTTACGTGAAAAAATCGCCCTTGCAATCCAATCTGCCAAAGCCGAACTTGAACTTTACAAAACCAAACAATTAAATATAAAAAAAGAGAATACTACCGTCGGGACATGGGATATCACTTGGAAAACACTGACAACATTCAAGAACCCCTTCGCTCCCCAAAAAGGTATAGAAAGAACATTTGACAAGTTAAAAGAAACAGCCCGGAAGAAAGGAGAAGAAGCGGCCGCCGAACTTGATCCCGGGATCAACAAGATCCAAGAATCCATCAACTCCATGGAGCAAGATTTAAAACAACTTGATAACATTTTCAACGCCGAGAGTAGCGCGGACAAGATCGGTTCATCCACGATCACCCAGCTAGAAGAAAAAATAAACCTGTATAAAATAGCTCTCGACAACGCCACTCGTGAAAGTGAAGAATTTTATCGTGTCCAGACGAAACTCGTCAACACACAAAAAGCACTTAACGAGGCTATTAAAAACAGGGATTATACCACGGAAACGGAAGATAAAGCGACCGAAAAAGAACACGCGAAAAAACTCCAGGCCGCGGAAGCATTAGCTAAAAAGAAAAAAGAAATCGAAGAACAACTCGCCCAAAAGATTCAAGAAATAAACAACCAGGTACAAATCTCTTCCTTGAAAGAAGACGAGAAAGAGATCATGGCAGCTCACAACAAATTTCAAGAGCTATTATCCATATGTCAGAAATATAACCTGGATGCCACGGAGCTTTACGAGGCACATCACCAAGAAATTTCCTTCATTCTCGACAAACAACTCGAAAAAGGTGTCACGGCAACGATCGAGGCAGAAGAAAGAATACAGGCCGCTTTAAGCTCCTCCTCCGAGAAACAAAAGAATGAAATACAGAAAAGATACTCGGATCTCCTAGCCCTCGCCCAGCAACATGGCATTGACACGGATGCCATACGCCAACAAATCCAGGAAAAAATGGATCAAGAGCTTAAAAATATTCAAGATCCAGGCGGGATGCAACTATTTAACATCACCGAGGAAGAATGGGAAGAATTCGAGGAAAAAATGAACATGGCACTAGATCTCGCCGGACAACTCAACAACATCTGGGGACAATTCAACGAGTTTCAGAATAACCGAGATAAAAAGGAGCTCCAAGACTACGAGAAAAACACCAACAAGAAAAAGGAACTCCTAAACAAGCAACTTGAATCTGGACGAATTAGTCAAGAAAGGTATAATGCCAGAATTGCCCAACTTGACGCAGATCTTGACAAAAAGAAAACGGAAATCGCAAATAGACAAGCCAAAAGAGATAAGGCGCAAGGAATATTCTCAGCAACTATAAATACAGCATCCTCCATCATGCAGGCTCTCGCGAACGTCGCTCCTCCATACAGCTACGTCCTTGCCGCCATATCTGCCGCAATGGGAGCCGTTCAAATTGCAACCATTGCCAGTACACCCCTACCCGAGTATGCCCAGGGAGGAATGACGGATGGAGCTAGAGTGTACATCGCCGGGGAAGCCGGCAGGGAATGGATTGCCCCCAATAATATGCTCAACGACCCGATCACGGGGCCGATCATTCAGCAACTCGAACTCGTTCGCTCCGGAATCCTCTCCCCGGAACAATTGCGTCCCATTTTACCGGACTTCTCCACGATGACCTCGATACCGATGTATGCGACAGGAGGCCTCTCCGGACCCGTACAAAACACGACGAATTTTTACCAAACGTCAACGGAAGATACACGCCTCCTAGAAACGGTACAAGGTCTCCGGGACGAGATCAGGATAATGAACACGTACTTGTCGGATCCAAGAAACAGGCAAGCGTATATCAGTAACGACGTGTTGATTCAAAACGAGAAGGAAATGAACCTACTGAATTACCTTAAGCAACTATAAGTCATTTTAAAATCAAGAATGTTATTAACGATAATAACATTCTTGATTTTACTAATACTTTTACTAATACTTTTACTAATAATTCAGCAAATTATTCTACATTTGCATCATAAATTTTATAATACAGACAAGGGTGTTTATAATTTCGTTCTTCAAAATCATTTAAACAGATCTAACATTCATGAGATTTTCTCGTTTAATTTAGATTATGCACATAAAGATAAGAAACGATGGATAAAAAAATAATAGCATTTGAATATATCATTTCCCAGCTCATTGATTGGCTTCAGGATTTAACTGGATATGAACAAAGCCAAGCTTTAAAAGAATTCAATAAGCTAAAGTTATTCAAATTGCATTTTTTTGTTTCTGCCATAGATACTAAAAGCGAAGGAGATACAAAGCAAGATCTCCTAGATACATTTGATGCATTCTACGCTCTTCCATACGGACCTGTTGAAAGTTTTGTATATAATCACTTAGATGACCTACAAATTTATACCATAACAAATGGTCCAATTTCTCAACAAAGAGCTATTGGGAATTATTTTAATTCTTTGAGCCAAACGACAAAAGATTATGTGAATGAATCCATTCGGCAATTACGTGAAAAAAATGAGGAAATTGTAACTTATCCTGCATTTGATCTCGTAGAACTGAGTCATCAATGGCCAGTTTGGAGATTACTATATAATCGAGCTATAAAACAAGGTAAAAGAAGTACTGAAATGCCATCAGAACTCATAAGAGTTAGTACAAAAATATTTAGATAGTTCATGTGTCAATATTTCTCTAAAGCGGAAAATCTTTTAAATTCGATTCCCTTAATTTATAAAGATATTGCCCCAGATAAACTCGAAGAACCTAATAAAATAGAAGATGCCAAAGCGGATATTGATAAAGAACGTTTAGAAATATGCGATAAAATTAGAGGTATTGGTATTGAAATTTATGAAAACTTAAATTTATCTGTTATCCGGGGATCTTATGTAGAAAATGGTAATTTTGAAGACAGAATTATCAAATTCGACAAAACACTAAGTAGTTTTGACATACCAGGAGATATCGAACTCTATAACTGTATCAGCGATTGTTTTACAAAAGTTTTAATCAATAGTTTAAAACAATACCAATATCTAACACATCAACTTCAAGTTAGAAATGATAATCCTGATAAATTGTTTCTTCTCTATGATTTTAAAGCCGAACCATTTGGAAACTACCAGGGAAATTTAAATCTTGATTTAACTCCTTATGCAGATATATTTTATCACAATATATTAATTTCCATTCTAGATCGTGATTTTTCATTAAATAATAATATATTAAAAAAGCTATTTGAAATAACACATGAATTACAAAAGCACACATTAAAAAATAGCAAAGTTTGTAAATTACTAATTGACAAATGTAATTTACTTATCTTCAAGTTTATAGCTAAAGACAATGACGAATATTTTCGTGCATTCTCTATCTCTCATGATTTTATTGATATTGATATAGCCCCTTCAAAAATAGAAACGTCATACTTGACACATTTTAAAGATCTAATAGAGAAAGCATACCCTAGTAAAAGAGAAGAAAATTATGATTATCTAAAAAAATACTATCAAGATAAAAATGGAGAACCCAAAACCTTTGAAGACTTTTTTATCTTTGTCCAATTTTACAGAAAAGTAACAGAAAGTACCAACGATATCGATTCATTAATATCTCGTTTCAAGGAAAGATTTAAGTCTGAAGCTGACCGTAAAGGTTTCAATAAAAGAAGTTTTGATATATGTCTTAATTATCTATTTAATAATAAAATATCACTATTAAGCAAACGAACATTTAAGAATATTGAAGATATAGATTCCATACTCAAGAAAACTCAAGAAATTCAAAACAAGACAGGTATATATAATTTTTTCCCTTATGCAAAAATAGCCAAATGCTATATAAATTTCTTGAACCAAATAATCCACAACTACAATATTAACGACCACATTTCTGATGTAAAAAAGGCAATCTACAATTTAGAAACAAGTATCGATTGTTCTAAAAAATATCTAGAAAGAAGCGACATTTACAGTATTTTACCATTTAGACCTAATTTTTCTGGTTGCTGCTGCCATGTCCAAATAGATGAAGAAAATTTTAATGTTTTTGTTGCATCAGCCTATATTATTCCCACTAATTACGAGAAATACATAAAAGAACTATCGGAGTTAGAGTCCGAGCATCAGATCTTCAAAACAATCTTCGCAACACAAAAGTTTATAAATACAACAAAGCAAGAAACTGGAGAACTTCTTGCAAATGCTAATCAAAGAATCCAAAAAGCCATGGATTTTGCAAAGGATGAAAGCCAAAAGGCCATAGATGTTGCAAATGATAGCCAAAAAAACAACATACAAATTTTATCCGTATTTGCAGCATTAGTTGTCTTCGCCATGGGAAATTTCCAAGTATATCGCATGGTAAATACTTTCCACGAAGCTATCGTTTTTACGTTTAGCCTCGCCTTTTCTTTATGCTTGTTTTCAGTCGTTATTTGGTTTATTGTCAGTAAAAAGGAAGGAGATAAGATGTCTAAAGCACACAAAATAGCATGTGGTTTATTAACAGTGGGATTAGGTGTTTGCATTTATGTAATATTTAGTGATACCTTCAAAAACACCCCCATCGCCCCTCCAAACAAAGCAATAACCATTCCTACCGATTCTATAAATATAAACAATATTTCTATTCGGAACATTGTTTATCCACAAAATGACAAAAAACAAAAAGAAGATACACTATCGACCAAAGTAATAAAGGAAAAAAGTGATGTTACACAAAAAAATAATGTCTCTACAAATCGTCCCAATACTAAAACAAAATAAATCAGTTTCAATATTTATAAATTCATCCCCTTGGCAATCCGAGTTTAACGACCAACACCCTGGCCACCCGCTTAAAAAAGAGCGTCAGAAGCCAAATTTTTGCTACTTTTTATCTCGGCATTTGAGAGTTAAAAAGTAGTCCCGCCACGGCGAAGCCCTCCTTTCCCTATCATGTAAGGAGAACTTCGCCGCAGTTGTTCGAATCTTTACATTTGCCCGTTATCCGAAAATGAATAATAACATTCTTTGTCCCCCGTGATAATCAAATGATCCACGAACGCCATCCGCATAATATCAGCGCATTTCTTTATATTTCGTGTTAATTTTATATCCTCGTTACTCGGGTGCAATTTCCCGCTTGGATGGTTATGAGCAATGACAAAAGCGGTAGCGTTCATTCCTAGTAAAAACTGAAAAATCATCCTTTCATCAACAACCGTGGAAGTTATTCCACCCTCGAAAAGTTTCGAGTAACCTAACACGTCACAATTATTATTCAATGCCAACACGTAAACACTCTCACGATATTCTATTTCATTTTGATCCCACACGCTTGTAAACACTTCCGCCATTTGGCCGGGAGAATTGATATGTTTATACTTTATATCCTTGTCACGAACGTAAGAAACTTTAAACTCCCCAACCCGATCCCCTCGTGTAATGGAGGATTCCATCATGTTACCCGATTTTATCCTGTACACTTGTTTATCGGAGAACAAATGTATCACGGGGAAATATTTCAACTCTTTCCCTCCCTTCGTCACCCGTTCCCGAGGTTTTCCCCACGCTATAAAAGCCTTTTCACCTTTACGCACCCCGTACCCGTCAACCTTCCACTCGGCAAAGGTTTTGAACTCGTTAGCATCACCCGTTTCGTATATGTAGTTCAGCAAGACATAATTAATAGTACCGTCAATTTCCTCTAATGATTTTAACGATCTCGCCACTTTCGAGGCCTCCACTAAAGCCTCTCTTTTCATGGCTAACTTTCCACTATAACACATATCACTAAATTTAAAACTTGAATAATAAAGACTTACAAAATATCATCAATACTATGATCAGGATTCGTTTCTAACACGATTTCTTTGCTCGCTCCCACTCCTGCAATCTCGACCTTGCGTACTTGCTTATCGGAAAACAAGTAACACACGGGAAAGAAACTATACTCGTCATCTTCTCCCTCCCCCCGTTTCGTGTCTGTTTCTTCCTTATTTTCGTTTCCCGTTCTCGGTTGCCCCCAAATAACAAACGCTTTAGAACCTTTTAAAATGGTATATCCTAGCTCTTTCCACTGGGCAAAAGTGTTGAACTCTGTTGCCCCGTTCGTGTTGTAGATCAATTTCAATAGAATTTCATTAATTGTCATATCAAGCCTTTCTTTCTGTCGCATCTGCTTGGCCACGTTAGAAAGTTCTATTAATTTCGTTCTAGTTTCCTTAAATTGTTTACCTTTGCTCATGATTGAATTTTTTTGGTTAGACACTTTAAAAATTTGATTTCTGTACGGGGAACGGTGGCTGCCGTTCCCCATTTTTATCAACAAGCAATTTCAGTTTTCAACTTATCCATTTTGGCATTAATCCTGTTCAAAACACAATTAATCACATCACCAATAACAACGGGGTTATTCATTGAAAACACGGTATCATTTCGATATTGCGAGAGTTTCCCAAGACTTAACTTGTAACTTTCACATTCAAATTCATCATCCTCGATACATTCTTCTATCTCTTCCTGGATCGTTTTTAAACGTTCCGATTCGCTTACAAGCCTATCCAACTGCATGATTAATTCTTGTTTCCGTTGGTAATACTGGATTCTTTCTTCCAAGTTCACGGGTTCCTGCAATTTCTTGTTGGCCTCCTCAAGTTGTTTTTTCAAACTTTCGATTTCTTCATCCTTATTCACCTCTTTTGGCTCTTCTTTCAAGGGAGGAACAATTTTAGTTTTCTCGGGGATTAATTCCATCGGAAGTAAATTTTTCGTTTCCTCTTTTGGTTTCTCTACTTTTTTGTTCGTTGTCATAATCTTTAAATTTTAGTTAGACATTGTGTTTGATTTCTGTATTACAAATATACGCAGAAAATCAAGAATATACAAGTATTTTTCTTATCCAATACACTACATATCAGCCACTTAAATACAAACATCTCGAATGAGATCAATTAAAATAGTTCTACCTCGCGAAAAAAAAAATTTACTTTTTTCAGTCATGAAATAGCGAGATCCTCGCGGAAATCGCCTGTAATAAAGCCACAACTTTAGAATCATTATAAATTAGCACTTAAATACGGTTTATTTCTAATTAATTACATCAATGTCAAGTTATTGACACCATTCAAAACGGGAAATTCCCGTTTTGACAGCAAGTTAACCCCAGAGCCCCGCCCTATCCAGCAACGCAACTTTTCGCCTCGTGGCGCAGGAAATATGAAGGGAGGGAGAGGCCTTTAACATGTCATCACATACCGCCAATAGTCCTATATGCCAAATACATGTGATCCCTTTATAATTTAAATTTAGTCCTTGATTGCAAAAAGATTCATGCAATCAAAGTAGGTCAGTAAGTCGGTAGATCGTGAAAAATAACGCAATCCACATGATAAATTAATTTCATTTTATAGCCACAATAAAAAAAAGAACAATTTTGTTCCAAAATATTTTGAAACAAGGAACATATTTGTTACATTTGTATTGTTCAATTATAACGCTCTTTGATATGAAGTTTTCGGAGTTCTACAAGCTGATCGAAGCCGCAGGGTGGACACTCAGCAAAGGGAAAAAACATTACAAGTATGTTCATCCCGACTACGAGTACTCTATTCCAGTTGGACGTCATCCCTCGAAAGAAATTCCCAAGGGAACGTTAAACGAGATGATGAAACAAGCTGGAATCAAGAAGAAGTAGCAAGTACCACCCCTCGGGGTGGTACATAATTGAACGAATTAAAATTATAAACTATGGGAAAAATTATCGCTATTATCGAGAAATCAGAAGACGGAGGGTACGGAATACATACCCCTAACGTGAACGGATTATTTGGTTATGGCCTAACAGAAGATGAAGCGAAAGAAAGTCTTCAAGAGGCTTTGGATAGCCAACTTGAATATTTTGATGAAACCGGCAAAGAGATTCCGGAACTCCTCAAGGGAGAGATCACGTTTGAATACAAATATGATCTATCAGCTTTTTTTAAAAGTTTCCCATTTATCAACGTTTCAGCTTTTGCCAAGGAAGTCGGAATTAACCCTTCTCTTATGCGCAAGTATAAAGAAAGACTAGCCTTCGCTGGGGACAAACAAAAAGCTATCATACAAAATAGATTTAATGATATTATAAAGAAACTGAGTACCGTACAGTTTTAAAAAAGAGCTTTTTAATTGAACACCTGTACATGCTTGAAAAAACCCGTGGCCAGATCGCCACGGGGTCTTTTTACAAATTATCGAGATCCGGAAACTTATCCTTGATTTCCCTGGAAATCGTCCCCACCTTGTTTTTCGTGTATATCTCCGTGACTTGAACCGAACTATGACCGTTCTGATCCCGCAGCGCGTACATACTTATATTATTATCTAACGCCAACGAGTTCCCGGTATGCTTCCACGAGTACAACTTGTACTCGCTCGGCATATTCAACATTTCCCTGAACGAGTTAAAACGATTCTTCAGGTTATTTTTCCCCAAACACTCGGGCCCCGGCTTGTACCCCTTACCGAACACGTAATAATCCCGGTTATACTTGTGCAGGTTATAGACCTCCCGGAGCTTGAGCAGGAAATGATCGGGAATTGTAGCGAATCTCTCCCGGTTAGTCTTTGAACGAAACCGATCCACGTTGATCAATCCACGGGCGAAATCGATATCCCGGATCTTCAACAAACGCAATTCTTTGCCAGGCCGAAGAAAACAATACGTCTCGAACTCTATCGCCATCCATAACTGCGGATCCCGCTTGCTGATCGTGTCCCGGAACTTTTGTATATCAAATGAAGCCACTGGCCTCGGTGCTTCATCTTTATCGTATCCTTTAGGAACATGGTAAACTGGGTTTGACATCATCTTCCCCTCGTTCACCACGTGATCAAACACGTTACTGATGATTTGCTTGTAACAACGAATTGTTTTATCTGCCAGTTTCTTTTTCCCGATCAGGAACTCGGAAAAGAAACGCAAAACAACCTTGTTATTCACGGCAGAAACATCCACCTCCCCGTAATTCGCCTCTATCCACGTGGAGAATACACGCAATTTAGACCTGTAAGTTGTCAACGACCCCTCGCTGGCCCGCTCACGAGTTTCAAGATACTTGTTTGAATAAAGGCGGAAAGTCGTGTTTGACGCCCGCATCTTACCGTATATCTCCTCGATATTCTTGTAACGCAATTGATCGGCGTAAATAACTTGAGTATCATCAATGAAAGGATTCCAACCGCTTTTCAACTTCCCCGAAAGTTCATTGATTATCTCCACGCTTTTAGCGTACCTCGCTTTCGAAACTTTAATCTTATTTAGTCCTTTGTAATATTTGAAGCGTTTCATCTTCCCGGTTCGTGGATCTTTAACGGAATAATACACGAACCATCTTTTTTCTATATCACCCCCACAATCATTAAGTTGTGGAAGAGTGATCAATTTTACGCGTTCCATGACATTTACCTTTTTTAACGCCCCCCGACGTAAAAAATCCAGTCATTTTTCGCTCATGTCTACTTTTTGTCTCCTTTTCGTAGACCATGTCTCCTTTTTACAACAAACGCTCTGTTAGACAGAGCGTTTGTTTTTGTGGTCGAGATGACTGGACTTGAACCAGCGGCCTCCACGTCCCGAACGTGGCGCGCTACCAACTGCGCTACATCTCGTTTCCGTTTTGCGAGGGCAAAGATAATAAAAGTATCAATTATAATCACTATATTTGTAAAAAATTTTATTGTATAAAATATTTTTCTTCAGAATGGACTCAATTAGACAAAATAAGGTTGGCCGCTTAATCCAACGAGACCTAAGCGAAATGTTTCAGAAAGAGTGTAAAGAATTCACCGCAGGTGCCATGTTATCCGTTACAGCAGTGCGAGTTAGTCCGGATATGTCATATGCCAGAGTTTACCTCAGTATCTTCCCTTCGAACCTGACGGAAAAGGTACTGGAGAGCTTGGCAGAAAAAAACAAAAGTATCCGTTTTATCCTCGGAAAAAAGATCGGCAAACAGACACGAATCATTCCGGAGCTTAAATTTTTCGTGGATGACAGCCTCGATTACATCGACAAAATCGATTCCCTGTTGAAACAATAGCCCGTATCCACGATGAATCTGTCGATATTCATTGCTCGAAGATACCTGTTTTCAAAAAAGAAACAGAATGCCATAAACATCATTTCCATCATTAGCATGGTCGGTGTAGCAATTGGCACAACGGCTCTTATTGTCGTACTCTCCGTGTTCAACGGAATCGACACGCTCCTCACGGAAGCAACGGACAGTTTCACCCCGGATCTCACGATTTCCCCGACAAAAGGAAAATTCATCACGAAAGACTCCATTTTGATCGACCAACTGACCCAAATGCCGGAAGTCGCCTCCTGTGATCCCGTCGTGGAAGAAAATTCCCTCGTGAAATTCGGGGATAAATTAGTCCCGGTGGTCGTGAAGGGGGTAGACTCGACTTATGCCGAACACGTGAATATACTCCCTTCCATTGTTAGTGGCATCTACTCGCTCGAAAAGGACGGTAAACCTGCCGTCGTCATGGGCTATGGCATCGCGGCTGCTTTAAAAATCAGATTAGGAACGCTTTCTCCCGTTACATTCTACTACCCGGATCGAAAAGCGTCTTCCGCATCAAGCTCGGCACTAAACAGCCAGCAAATATACCCGCTCGGGATATTCTCCGCACAACAAGACATTGACGGTAAATACGTGATCACCGGAATAGAAACAGCAAGGGAGTTGTTCGGGGTTCCAGGACAAATCTCCAAAATAGAAATAAAATTAAAAGACCCCAATCAGATAGAATCATTAAAAGAAAAACTATCCGTCCAAATACAACCGACATACAAAGTCGAGAATAAATATGACCTGAACCGTTCCTTTTATGCCATGATGAAATCAGAAAAACTGGCCGTCTTCCTGATCTTGTTATTTATCCTGTTAATCGCCTCCTTCAACATCATCGGTTCCGTATCGATGCTAATTATTGACAAAAAAGAAGACATCGGGATTTATCAAGCTCTAGGGATGACCAAAGAAAAAATAATCTCGATCTTCAAGCTTGAAGGCAACCTGATTACCGGATTCGGAGCATTGATCGGTCTGGCATTAGGGACCATATTATGCCTGCTACAAGAATACTACGGGTTCATCACTCTCGGCAACGGGAGCTACATCGTCAGCGCTTACCCGGTGAAAGTCATCGCGTCGGATATTCTGATTATCATGATCACGGTGATTGCCATCGGTTACTTGGCCTCGCATTTCCCGGTAAAATACCTCGTGAACAAAATCGTCAAATCATAAATAAGGATCACGCTATGTATAAACTTTTAACGCTCTCACTTTTATCCCTAACGCTCACCCTACTCCCCTTGACCTCGAAAAGTCAGGAGAAAGAGCCTGTTGTTTTAATCGAAACAAATATGGGAAACTTAAAAGCAAAACTATACAACGATACACCCTTACACCGGGATAACTTTATCCGGTTGGCAAAATCCGGCCACTATAACGGGACATTATTCTATCGTGTTGTTAAAAATTTCGTGGTACAGGGAGGCTCTTCCGACAGTCGAAATGCCATTGCCGGCCAAGCTATCGGCTACGGTAAAGGGGTCACGATTGACGCGGAGATCAAGCCACACCATTATCACAAAAAAGGAGCCCTAGCCGCTCCCCGCCAACCGGACCGGGTAAATGTCTTCAAAGAATCGGATATCGCCCAATTCTATTTCGTGGTCGGTAAAAAATACACGCCGGAAGAACTGGACAAAATCGAGAAATCAATAAACAACCCGATTAAAAAAGCCATCCAGAAGAAATATTATACCCCCGAGAAAAAAGCCATTCTTGACACTTTGAGGGCGCAAAAGAAAGTACCTGAGTTCCGGGCTATCGCGGAAAAGATCAAATCGGACATCAATTTCGAATGGGAAAACAACACGGACAAGCTCTACATGGATGATGAAAAAAGAAAGGCATACACCACGATAGGCGGGGTACACCATTTGGATAAAGAGTACACGGTTTTCGGAGAACTGATCGAAGGTTTCGAGGTTCTGGATAAAATTGCCGCTCTTCCCACGGACAGGCAGGACCGCCCGTTCAAAGACGTCAGAATAATCAGTGTAAAAATAATAGAATAACATGATTCCACGCAAATACTCTTTATTATGGAGGAATATCATCTGGGCAGGAGTAATCTTTTTCTTATGCGCTATTCCATCCGACTCGATCCCTGATCCGAAATTAAATATCCCCCACCTTGACAAGGTGGTACATTTCGGAATGTTCTTTATCATGTCGATATTCCTGTGCAGCGAACTCCGCTATCAGACTCGATTGTCTCTACGAAAAATCTACCTGATCGCCATCGGGTTCAGTTTCATCTACGGGGGACTTATCGAAGTCCTGCAATTCAAATATTTCAACCGGGGCGGAGACTGGTGGGATCTGTTTGCCGACGTTCTCGGGGGAGTGGCTGGTTGCCTGCTATACCCCACGGCGAAAAAACAGAAAGACAAGTTTGTTGATTATCTATACAAGAAACTAAAAAGCCGGAAAGAAGTATAACCACTCCGGGGAAAATCTCGTTCACTAAAATGGAATATAAAGATTCATAAATATGAAAACAATTACATTTAGAAACGGGGACCCAATGCCCCTCTTCGGGTTAGGAACCTATCAATCCAAGGCAAACGAACTACACGACGCCATCATTAGCGCACTGAAAGACGGATACAGGCTGATTGACTGTGCCGCCTATTATAAAAATGAAGAAATCATCGGGGCTGCCCTGCAAGAAACATTCACGTCCGGACTCGTGAAACGGGAAGAACTTTTCATCACGTCCAAATTATGGAATAATAACCACGCCCCGGAACACGTGGAAGAGGCTCTTCGAAAGACTTTGCACGATCTCCGGCTGGACTACTTGGACCTGTACTTGATTCACTGGCCGATAGCACTGAAACACGACATCGAATACCCGCAACAAGCATCCGATTTACTTTCCCCCGAAGAATGTCCCCTCACGGAGACTTGGAAAGCGATGGAACAAATGCAGGCAAAAGGACTATGCAGGCATATCGGGGTTTCGAATTTCAGCATCCCGAAATTGAAAGAACTGATCGCCGTGGCGAAAAATAAGCCTGAAATGAACCAGGTAGAAATGCATCCTTACTTGCAACAAAATGAATTATTTCGATTCTGTCAGTCCGAGGGAATTTACTTGACGGCTTATTCCCCTCTCGGGCGTAATTTGCCCATCAAAAACAAACCCGGCCTGACCAATGAACCGATTATTACCGATTTGGCAAAAAAATATAATTGCACACCGGCACAAATTATCATTGCTTGGGGAGTACAACGAGGGATCGTGATTATCCCAAAATCAGTTCACCCGGAGCGAATCAAAGAAAACATTAAATCACTGGACATCAACATTTCGCCAGAGGATATGACCAAAATTGCCACCCTCGACTCACACACCCGAATGACCGACGGCTCGGCTTGGATTTTCCCCGACGGACCGTATACGATGAAAAATATTTGGGATGAAAAATGAAGTTCTCAAAAGAGTTGAAATGTATGAGACTTTTTTATTAACTTTGTCCACCAAAGATTTCAAATTTTGAGAAGATGTTAGACAAGATTAAACAACTCAGTGCTGAAATAGCCGGTTTCCAGGCGAAAAGCCTAGAAGAAGTAGAACAGTTCAGGATCAAGCATTTAAGCAAGAAAGGAACGATCGCTGCTCTCTTTGATGATTTTAAAACCGTTCCCGCGGATCAGAAAAAAGCCATGGGACAGGAATTAAATGAATTGAAGAACACGGCTCTGGCAAAAATCAACGAGTTGAAAGAGTTACTTTCTAACGCGGAAGAAGATTTAAGCGGTATTGACTTGACGATGCCGGGAGATCCTTTAAAACTAGGAACCCGTCACCCGTTAGCTATCGTGAAAAACGAGATTCTGGCCATCTTCAATAAACTTGGATTCACTATTTCCGAGGGACCGGAAATCGAGGACGACTGGCATAACTTCTCCGCGTTGAACTTCCCGGAAGAACACCCGGCACGTGATATGCAGGATACATTCTTTATCAGTAAGAACCCGGACATCGTGCTACACACGCATACCTCATCCGTGCAAGTGCGAGACATGGAGGCTCATCGTCCCCCGATCCGATTAGTTACTCCCGGAAGAGTGTTCCGTAACGAGGCTATCTCGGCCCGGGCACATTGCATCTTCCACCAAATCGAAGCTCTTTACATCGACGAGAACGTTTCCTTCGCCGACTTAAAGCAAACCTTGACCTATTTTGCAAAAGAACTATTCGGACCGGACACGCAAATTCGTCTTCGTCCGTCATACTTCCCCTTCACGGAACCATCGGCAGAAATGGACGTATCGTGTACACTATGTCACGGAAAAGGTTGCAATGTTTGTAAAGGAACCGGATGGTTGGAAATCCTCGGGTGTGGAATGGTTGACCCCAATGTTTTGGAATTAAATGGTATAGACAAGGAAAAATATACCGGGTTCGCACTCGGTATGGGTATCGAGCGTATCACCATGCTAAAATACGGCATTAAGGATATACGCCTCTTTTTCGAAAACGACATCCGTTTCCTTGAACAGTTTTCGGCCGCAGGCAAATAATATATAAACACAACACAAGAGAGATGAGGATGTCGGTCACACGACTCCTCATTTTTTATTCTCAAACACCGGTTACTATGAAGAATTTAGTCCTTCTATTCCTGATCACCTTTTCATTCGGGGCTTTCGCTTGCTCTCCCGCTGATTCCGTGTACCGGAAAGATCAAACTTTGCTAAAACATTTCTTTGAATACGCCAATAAAAAGGAAATAGCCAAACTCCCGATCAACGAGAAAGTTGTCGCTATCGGACGCTATTTTCTCGAAACGCCTTACGTGGGAGGAACGTTGGACATCAATCCCCAAGAGAAGCTGGTTGTCAACCTGCGAGAATTTGACTGCGTGACTTTCGTCGATAATGTCATCGCCCTGGCACGCCTAGATAAATACGAAGAACAAAGTATTCCCCAATTCCAAAAGAATTTACAAGAGATTCGGTACCGGAACGGGAAGATAGCAGACTACACGTCACGCCTGCATTACTCTTCCGACTGGCTATACGAGATGACCTGCCTGAACCTTCTGGAAGACATCACGAAAGAAAAAGGAGGTATCCCTTTCCCCAACAAAGTATCTTTCATCTCCCAAAACTGGAAAAAGTACCCGGCTCTAATACAGGATTCCACCCTCGTTACAAAAATAATTGATATTGAAAAGACTATTAACGGCAGGGCATATTACTATATCCCGAAAGAAAAAGTACTCCCTTTCGCGGGACAAATCAAAACCGGGGATATTATACTGATCACCACGAAGAAAAAAGGACTCGACACAGCCCACGTGGGCATTGCCATTGAAAATGAGGGACAAATATACCTGCTCCACGCCTCGGTTTCCGACAAAAAAGTGTCCGTCACGACAGAAACACTCCCCGATTACTTACAACGAATCACGTCACATTCCGGCATAATGATCGGTCGTCTCATCAATTTTAAATCTAATTAACATCCATAAAACTGCGCAATACGTATATTTGGTAGAATTATTGTTATAAACTTTTACAAGAACACAAAATGTGATCGTGGAAATTGAATAGAAACCTAAAACAACGGAATATGAGAAGAATATTTATCGGAACACTTGTTGTGTTGACCATTGCTTTAATTAACGGATGTGCTAACCGGAAAATCACACGGGTAGACCCGAATGAAACCATCGACCTTAGCGGACGTTGGAATGATAGTGACTCACGGCTTGTTTCCGAAGAAATGATCGGAGACCTGCTTACTTCAGCCTGGATTCCAAGATACTTGAAAGCAAACGACAAACGCCCCGTGGTGGTTGTCGGCCTCGTGGAGAACAAAAGTCATGAGCATATCAACTCAGAAACCTTTATTAAGGACGTAGAAAAAGCAATTATCCGGGATGGTAACATCCGTTTGGTTGTTGCCGGAGAGAAGCGGAATGAGCTTCGAAAAGAAAGAGCCGAACAACAAGATTACGCTTCACCGGAAACCACCAAAAAGTGGGGAAAAGAACTGGGTGCCGATTTCATCTTGCAAGGGACAATCAACAGCATCGTCGACTCGTACAAAAAACAAAAAGTCGTGACTTACCAGATCGACCTGCAACTCACGAACATCGAGACCAACGAGGTTGTCTGGATGGGTGACAAGAAGATCAAGAAACAAATCAGCGACCGGGTACTTTAATCAGTTTGTAAAGTTTATAAGGTTTATAAAGTAACTTTCCCAAAAGTTTAAGATTTTAAAAAGAAATGATAAATATTCATTATTCATACTTTAAAAGAAATAAAATCGGGATTCATAAACCTTATGGACCTTATAAACTTTATAAACCTTATAAACTCCTAGGACTTCTTCTCATTTTTCTTTTCTCCGGATGCGCCACTTGGTACCAGCGAACGGCAGATTTCCAAGCAGCCGTCAACACGGGAAATTTCGAGAAAGCAAACAAACTCCTAGATAAAGATAAAAAACAAGCCACGGGTAAAAACCGCATCCTCTATTATCTCAACAAAGGATACGTGGAATTCATGCTCGGCAATCCCACCAACAGCAATCAATACTTCGAGACCGCCGAGAACCTGATTGACGAGTATCACAGTAATGTCGGGGCTGAAGCCGCGGCATTGGTTACCAACCCGGAAGCACGCCCCTATCGACCGGAAGATTTCGAGGTCATCATGATTAACTTCTACAAGGCCTTGAACTACATCGATCTGAATGACATGGAAGGCGCCTTGGTCGAGGTTCGCAAAATCAATATCAAACTCAACCAGCTAAACGACAAGTATCCCGATAACAAGAACCGGTATCAACGAGATGCTTTCGCTCATCTACTAATGGGCCTGATCTACGATGCCACGGGAGATTACAACAATGCGTTTATCGCCTATCGAAATGCCTACGAGGTCTACCAATCCGACTATATTAAAAACTTCGGCGTGAAAGCCCCGGAACAACTAAAACAGGACTTGATGCGTACCGCCTATAATTGTGGTTTTACAGCTGAATTAAAACAATACGAGAAAGAGTTCAACACGACATACACCCATACCCCGACACCCGCGGACGGGCAACTCGTGTTCTTCTGGCTAAACGGCATGGGTCCGGTAAAGGCAGAATGGAGCATAAATTTTGTCAAACAAAAAAGAGGAGACGGAGCGATTGTATTTCACAACGAATCCCTCGGGCTTACCTTCCCTTTCTTCTTCGGTTCAGGATACAGTGACGACGAAAAGCAAAGCATTGCCAATCTACAAACCCTGCGTGTCGCATTCCCCAAATACATGGAACGTCCCCCACTTTATGCCACGGGAACTCTCGTGACGGACAATCACTCGTACCCGTTAGAACTTGCCGAAAACATCAATGAAATTGCATTCAAAACCTTACGGGACCGAATGGTACGGGAATTTTCAAATTCTCTTCTTCGGGTAGCCGCCAAAAAAGGACTGGAATACTCTGCCCGTAAGCAAAACGAATGGCTAGGCTTTGCCGTCGGTATCGCTAACAGCCTCACTGAAAAAGCCGATACCCGCAACTGGCAAACACTACCTTACTCTATTTCCTACACCCGACTGCCCTTATCTGCCGGAACCAATAACCTCACATTACGTCTGAATGCTCGAAACGGCTCCCAGCACACGGAACAATTCTCCATCGAAGGCGGAGGACGTAAAACCCGTTTTCACGTCTTCCAAACAATGGATTCCAGACAATAATAAAACCCCCCTCACCTTACGACCGTAAAATGAGGGGAGTCTAAATTATTGACTACAAAATTTATTTCTTCATGATCTCTCCGAAATACTTGTAGAATAATGGAATTGTCGTTATTCCGTTAAAGAATTGCTCCAACGGGTAATTCTCGTTCGGAGAGTGGATCGCATCGGAACCCAAACCAAAGCCCATCAGTACGGACTTGATTCCCAGCACTTCCTCGAAAGTGGCAATAATTGGAATACTACCACCGGAACGCACCGGAACGGGTTGTTTTCCATACACTTCCTCGTATGCTTTCTCGGCAGCCTTGTAAGCCGGGAGATCAATCGGACACACGTAAGAAGGTCCGCCATGCAGGTAATCCACTTTCACCTTCACGTAATCCGGAGCGATAGACTCGAAATATTCCTTGAACAATTTCGCAATCTTCTCGTGTTTCTGGTTCGGAACCAAACGGCAGCTAATCTTGGCGTATGCTTTAGAAGGTAATACGGTCTTTGCACCTTCGCCCGTGTAACCACCCCAGATTCCACAAACATCGAATGTCGGACGAATACCCGTACGTTCATTGGTCGTGAACCCTTCTTCGCCTTTCACCTCTTTAATATCTAAAGACTTCTTGTAATTTTCTAAATTGAAAGGAGCCTTGGCCATCTTCGCACGTTCCTCGGCAGTTACTTCCAACACGTCATCATAGAAACCGGGGATCGTGATATGTCCCTTCTCGTCTTGCATATCGGCAATCAACTTGCACAACACGTTGATCGGGTTTGCCACCGCTCCCCCGAAAATACCGGAATGCAAATCAGCGTTCGGACCGGTAACTTCAACCTGCCAGTAAGCCAAACCTCTCAATCCCGTGGTAATTGAAGGAATATCACGGCCAATCATACTGGTATCGGAAACCAAAATCACATCAGCTTTCAACATATCCTTATGATCCCGGCAGAACTTGGGAAGACTCGGGGAACCGATTTCCTCTTCTCCCTCGATCATGAACTTCACGTTACAGTTCAATTTCCCGGATTTCATTAAATATTCAAACGCTTTCGCGTGCATGAAAGCCTGTCCTTTATCATCGTCAGCCCCGCGAGCCCAGATTTTGCCATCTTTAATAACCGGCTCGAAAGGTTTCGTGTTCCACAACTCGATCGGGTCAACCGGCATCACGTCCATGTGCCCGTACACCAACACCGTAGGAAGAGCCGGATCAATGATCTTCTCCCCGTAAGCAACCGGATTACCCTCTGTTTCATACACTTCTGCCCGGTCAGCTCCGGCAGCTAACATGATTTTCGTCCATTGTTCGGCACAACGATACATATCTGGCTTATGCTCAGACAATGAAGAGATTGAAGGAATGCGAATCAACTCGAATAACTCGTTCAGGAAACGTTCCTTGTTCTCTTCCACGTACTTTTTGATTTCTTCCATCTATTTGAAAATATATTAATTAATAAAATAAACATACTGCACATAATTACAAGTTGCGAGTTTACAGGTTACAAGTTAAGAAAACCAATCTTATCATTGAACAGCAAGCTAGTCAACTTGTAACCTACGGACCTGTAACTTGAAACTGTTCCAACAACATCTTGTTGGAACAAATATAACATTTTCGAGCGAAGAGATCAAACGGTTCGTGTAAAAAACACAACGATTACAACTTGTAACCTGCAAACCTGCAACTTGTAACTGTTCCGCCAAATTCCTTTGGTGGAACAAAATAATTTCATACTTTTGCCAAGTGTTTCAACTAATGAATTAGATATGTCAAATCTTCCCGAAATTAAAGTTTTCGCCGGAGAGAATAGTCAATATATTGCAGAAAGTATTGCTAGTTCTCTAGGGCTGGAACTCGGTAAAAAAACGTTTACGAGATTTAGTGACGGAGAATTCGTCACCTCATTCGACGAAACGGTGAGAGGCGAACACGTGTTTATCGTGCAATCAACCTTCCCGCCCAGTGATAACCTCATGGAATTACTCTTGATGATCGATGCCGCCAAAAGAGCATCTGCCTACAAGGTAATCGCCGTAATCCCCTATTTCGGGTTCGCGCGTCAAGACCGGAAAGATAAACCGCGTGTCGCCATCGGGGCAAAACTAGTGGCTAATATGCTACAAGCAGCCGGAGTCGACCGAATTATCACCATGGATTTACACGCTGACCAAATTCAAGGATTCTTCGATGTTCCCGTGGATCATCTATACGGTTCTACCGTGTTGATTCCTTACATCAAATCTTTAGGATTACGTGATTTTGCCATTGCCTCCCCTGACATCGGTGGAGCCAAAAGAGCAAATTCCTGGGCAAAATACTTCGATTCAGGGTTGATCATCTGCCACAAAACCCGTATCCGGGCAAATGAAGTTGCCGACATGAAAGTGATCGGGGATGTAGAGGGCAAAAATATCATCGTTGTTGACGACATGATCGATACGGCCGGAACAATTTGCAAAGCAGCCGATATGCTTATCGACAATGGTGCTGCCAGCGTACGTGCCGTGGCCACCCATGCAGTTCTTTCCGGTAAGGCATACGAAAATATCGAGAAATCAAAACTGACGGAAGTAATCTTCACCGATTCCATCCCTCAGAAACAACCTTGCTCAAAAATTAAAGTATTACCGATCGCTCCCATGTTTGCCGACACGATCCGCAACATCTACGAGCATAAATCGATCAGTGATCACTTCCTCATGTAATTCATTTTTCATGATATAAAAAATGGCACCCTACATAGAGTGCCATTTTTTACTAAGACTAAAATCTCAAAAATCATTCATTACTAAAACTTACATTATATTCTTTCCCCCATTTTGCCCGTTGCTTACGGATATACTCTCTTATTTCCTGAAAAAACTTTTTATGCGCTTCTTCCGATTTACGTTTTGCTTCTTCAGCAACTTCTTTCATCAAAGTAGTAAGCATTTCATCAGTTGGTTCTTCCAAACTGGTTAAACGATAAGAATTCATCTCTTTTTCAGACATAACCAAAATATTTATTACAAATATAGTCAATTCAAAAGACATAAGCAATTCTTATTTGAAAGATCAGAAACATCAAGCCAACATTTTACAACTTACATGCCAGCCCCCCTTCTCCAATCTTCTCCCCTCGTCCGGCATGTAAAATCACCATCTCACCAATCTAAAGTTTTCCCATTTCAACCGTTAATTGTTAACCGTTTACTATTCGACGCTTTCCTCTTATCTTTCGACAACATGAAAGTATACACCTCCAGATTCTCTTTTACCCATCCATTATCCAAGCTAATCGTCGTCACGCCATTCTCTTGACGGTTCCGGCAAGGTTCCACGATCATTTGGTTTCCCGTTTTCTCGTAAACCACCACGTACAACACGTCCGTCGGGTTCGCCACCACCGACCAGCGACTTTGCGCCTCCTGGGTAATTGTTATCATATCCTGATCCTCGTTCAACGACACGGTCAGCGTTCCATCCTGCAGGCTCCCCTCTGCACACACGATCTTCTCGTAGTCAATCGTCGGACGATACTCCTCGTCAACCGTAACGGCCTTCATATTCGCTTTCACGAAGGCATTATAAAACGTACTTCCCGCTTTTCTTCCCGGGAAACCGAGTTCTGCCGCCGGGGCAAAATACAGCGAAGCCACCTGTAATGCTTTCATCTTCGCTCGTTGCGTCAACTGCCCGGGAGTTCTGGGATTACGCATCGTGCTTCTCTTTCCCCTGGCAATACTATACCCGTTTGCCCCCGCATACATCGTGATGTTTGCCACTGATTTTCTCACTTCTCCCAATACAAATGATTTAAATAAAGCCATAATCTTAAAATTTAAAATGAAACATATAAATTACAATACTAAATGCACGTTTTCTGAAAAATCACACCTGTTTACCGAACCAAAGAAACAATACAAGTGAATCCTCTTTCCCCGCTCTTCCGTGAGTTCTATCTCCGCACTCTCATCCCGACGAACACTCCCGATCGCCTCGGGAGTCACAATCCGAAACCTCATGTCTTCCATCATCACCACGCACCACAACTCGTCCCCTAAACGCTCTTCCCGTACCACGTTTTCATTCTTCCACGTCAGGCGAACCTTATCGCCCTCTCGGCATCCCTGCAACTCACTCGGTAAAAACAAGTTCCCGGCACTGAAATGCACGAGATCATACAGCAACCCCTCCCCGTTAAACGCCCGCATGTTAGCCTTCAGGAAAAGATTATATCCCGAGCGACGCTCCACCACTCCCAATATCTGCCAGATCCGGGCCAACCATGTCTGCCGGATCACCCCGTAAAAAGTCGCCGTCTTCCTCATCCTCTCCCGGTAATACAATTGCAACTCCGAACGACAATCCTTCACCTCTCCCGGGGCAGCTCTCGCGTAAAGATGATCCCCCACCTGATAGTAAATAACACGTCCCACCCGCCCCGACAAACGATTAAACAAATTTGAATAACAACAAGCCATACTTACCTCCTTTTTTCATTACTAAAACTTCAACCTTTTTCTCAACTCATCAAAAGGAAACGCCGGACCCGGATCCGTCTTTCGAGGGGTGATGTCCGAGTGTCTCACTAAATACTTGATCCCGTAACACTCTTTCAACAAACGACAGATCTCCTCCGTAATCCCGAACTGCCCCTCGGTAAAAGAATGCCAGTATCTCGCCCTCCCCTCTTCTTCCGTTGTGTACACTTGATCGGG